>JAIUYC010000035.1 GCA_020216575.1 Coleofasciculus sp. S288
GGTTAGAATTTTGCCGTCGCTTGCGAGCCACTCCTTCAGGCCAACTCATGCCATTTATCTTTTTGTCTGGCAAAGGAGAATTAGAAGACCGAATTCACGGTCACACTACGGGAGCCGATGATTATTTAACTAAACCCGTCGATCCCAGAGAATTAGTGGCAAAAATTGAGGCACAACTGGAGCGAACGCGCCGCATCCATGCCGAGATTGTCCGGTTAATGCAAGTGGCTGCCAATCTCCCTACAGCTCAGTCATTCACTTCATCCTTGAACTCTTCTTCGGACGGTGTCGAACTCTCAGTTACTAACATTGGGGCAGAAGAGGCTCCTACTCCTTTGCCTTTGACACCAGCAGAAGAACGAGTATTTTGGGAGGTGATTCAGGGATTGACTAATAAACAAATCAGCGATCGCTTGTTTATCAGCCCTCGTACCGTTCAGACTCATCTAAGTAGCATCCTCAATAAGTTGGGACTTGATAACCGCTCCCAGCTTATTCGCTTTGCTTATGAAAAAGGATACCATCCTCCCACTGAAGGGAAAGAAGGCGGAGAATAGACGGTTAACCCGGACAATGATTCCAGGCATCTATCGCTTGAGTGAACTGCAACAAGCGATCGCGCAAAACCCCCACCAGTGGCGACCCCTAGTTTTTACCAACGGTTGCTTTGACCTGCTGCATGCTGGACATGTGCGATATTTGCAGGTTGCCAAGTCCTTGGGACAAGCACTGGTTGTCGGGTTAAATAGCGATCAATCAGTCAGAGCAATCAAACCCCACAAATCCGGATTTCCTCCCCGCCCCCTCGTCCCCGAAGCTCAGAGAGCTGAAGTCCTTGCCGCCCTCAAACCCGTAGATGGCGTCGTGATTTTTGAAGACACCACAGCCACTTGTTTAATCGAAGCACTTCAGCCAGAGGTTTATGTTAAAGGTGGCGACTATGATTTATCCACGCTACCCGAAGCACCTGCCGTTCAAGCGTATGGCGGACGGATAGAACTTGTGAAAGTGGAAGTTTACACCTCAACAACTGCGATTGTTGACCGCATTCGGCGCGAACAGAGTCATTAAGGGAACTCAAATGAGAAAAGATGAGGAGAGGTCGGTTCCTCTCCTTCAATTTGTATTCGAGACAAAACTTATGTTTTCCCTAAGAATGATAAAATCTCAAAATGCTGACATAAGGCATAACTATATAAATCTATTCTGTGAAGAGAGGAAGCCCCTACCACAGCTTTTAAGTTGAGTGAAGAAAAGGTCACTCAATTCCCACCCCCTTAAACAAGTCGCTTCATGACAGACCATACGACTACCTCAGTAACAGAAGATTTGAGCAAGATTGCCGAACTGAAGCAGCAGTTCCAGTCCAGCTCAGCTAAAAAGCAACTCCAGTTGATTCCAGAACTGGCCAGCAGTGGTGATGCTGGGTTAGAGGTCTTGATGGAATTTCTCAAGGAGCAACAGTCAAATTCAGTTGACTTGGTTGTAGGTCTTGCTTATCAAGCCCTCTATGACGCCAATACCCCCAAAACAAAAGAATTTCTTCAAACTTATTTCCCCACTGGCATCGTGCCTCTGCGCTCTGAGCGTGGCATTGATTACATTCCCCTACAACAGAAACTCGTTGAGAAAGACTTTTTCACGGCTGACCGCCTGACCCTAGAAAAATTATGCGAGTTAGCTGGTTCAGCAGCCGTGCAAAGAAAATGGCTATACTTTTCAGAAGTAGAGAATTTCCCGATCGCTGACCTAAAAACTATCAATACTCTTTGGTTCATCCACTCCCAAGGCAAATTTGGATTTTCTGTACAGCGGGAGCTTTGGCTCTCCCTAAGCAAAAACTGGGAAAAGCTTTGGTACAAAATCGGCTGGAAAACGGGAAACAACTGGACTCGGTATCCCAATGAGTTTACCTGGGATATCAGTGCCCCTGTAGGACATCTTCCCCTTTCCAATCAGCTGCGAGGTGTGCGAGTGATTGCCTCGTTACTCTCCCATCCGGCTTGGTCAGCGAAAGATTAACGTCAGCAGGTTTATAAGAAGGTTGTAGGTTTCAAGGTTGGAAGATTTCAGGGTTGTTTTCGCGATTGCCAAGCTGGCAACCTGTAACTTAACGCAACCGTCTAACTGAATAAATTTGTTCGTTCTGCTACGTCACGCGGGAATGCTATGTATAGCGGGTAACTCGTAGATATAGCAAAAGGCAGAAGGTAGAAGGCAGTGGTTCGACAGGCTCACCAATCGGGCAGAAGGTTTATTACTAGTACGTGGTCGTTTTAGCTGTTAAATCTGTCCTAACCTTTATGGCAGCAACTATATCACTGATACCCGTGATGCAACTAGTATTTATGGGGGGTAGGGGTTGTTATGACCAACCCGGACAATAGAATATTTTGTCGTTTGGATGGTTTGACACCAGCAGCACGCGAGAAAAAACGACTCGCGGCTCTTAGGGACTTAGGGTTACTGGAAGTCGAGACAATTGCGGTTTTTGACGAAGCCACTCAGACAGCAGCTCGACACTTAAATGCACCCATCTGCATTTTGGGCTTAATGACCCAAGAGCGGCTGCTCCTTAAATCAGCGGTTGGCTTATCCAGCATTGGGCTAATGAATCAACTGGCACAGTCCCGTCAGTTGCTTCGTGATGAATGCTTTTGTTCGTATGTAGTTGAGAGCCATCAGGTTTTAGTCATTCAAGATACGGCAACCAATCCAGTGTTTGCCAGTAGTTTGCTGGTTGGGTACTACGGCATTCGAGCTTACTTGGGTGCACCTCTACTAACAGCAGATGGACATTGCCTGGGTACACTGGCAGTGATGGATTTGGAACCTCGCTGCTTTACCAGTAAAGACGCTGAGTTCCTAGCGATTACAGCTCGCTGGTGTTTGAGTGAGTACGAACGGAACCGCCTGTTGCAACAAGAGCCGACAAGTGGCGTTCGTTGGCATCCCAAATCCTCAGAGGTGGAACGGAATCCCTTAGATTGGGATTGTGATGCGATCGCAAGTAGTCCAGATAATACCCTAACTGGGCTATCGGTGTACCTCAGTGCCATTAAATCCATCAAAGTCAAATTGCTCACGCAGTTAACACAGGAACTGCGGACACCCCTCACCTCAGTCATGGGCATGGCAAGCGTACTCAATCGTCAAATCTATGGTCCTCTAACCACTAAACAGAGGGAATATCTAGAAATTATCCATAACAGCGGTCAGTATTTAGTGTCGTTAGTCGAGGAAATTGTCGCCCTCGGTGTTTTAGATGAAACGAGCGAACAACCCCATCCCACATCTGTAGATATCGAAATGCTCTGTCAGCAAGCCATTCAGAGCTTGTTCGAGATGGCACGGCAACGCCAGCAACAACTACGTTTGTCAGTAGAGCCAGGAAATCGCATTTTGTCACTCGATAAAGACAAGGTACGGCAAATGCTGTACTACTTAATTTCCAGTGTGATTCACTCGGCGGAAGCAGGGGGGGACGTTCGTATTCATATCTCTCGCAAAGCCACTTTAGAAAGTCCCACGCTCACGTCTTTACAAATTGCGGTTTGGGTTTCTCACCCTTGGCTGGGAGAGGGGCTACCCCCAACTTATGGGGGCATCCCAGAGTCGCTCTTATCTTCACCCTTAGAAGTAGAGACCATTATTGCTGAGGCTTTAAGCCCTTCACTCCGTAGGAACGGTTTGGAAAGTGACGAATTAAGCTACTGTGACGTTTATTTTCCACCCACGACTCAGATCCTTTCAAGTACCACTCTTTGGGCGGCCTTTACCAAGAGACAGGAACTGAACAAGACGCTTGGGAACGATGACTCCCGTGAAAAGCTGGGGCTATTGCTAAGCTGCCATTTAGCTGAGCTACATGGAGGACAAATTTCCATTCAAAGCTCAGCAGAAGCGGGCGCTCGCTATATTGTGAGTCTGCCACAACTAGAGCCAGAGGACGAAAGGATGTAGTCTAGAGTCGGCATCCGGATGAGGGATTGAAAGTGAAGAATGAAAAATTCAGGTATTCTTTACTGTAATTTTTAATTCTGCATTGTTGATGACTAGTCCTTAGTCCTTACGTTCAAGCTTATGAATTCTGTTTGGCAACAGGTTACGTTATCGAATCTGCATCTTTATCAGTGGCGAGGCGCTAGCTATTTATATCGGCTGGTGGGGCTGTTGCAATCGTGGCGTCGGGGTAGCTGGCTCATGCAGTGGTGTGAGCCACTAGGGGCGTTGTTAGTGGCTTTGGTGTTTGCTCTCGCTCCTTTTGTACCAAATGCACTAGTTGGTCTGTTGTTGGTCGCCTGTGGAGCATTTTGGGGATTGCTGACGTTATCCGATGAGATAGCGCCCCCAAAGGGGTTGCCCCAACGGATGACGCCGATTCATCTATTGGTGTTGCTGTATTGGGGAATTGCCACCGTAGCAACCGCCCTCTCGCCTGTGAAGAAGGCAGCAGCAGTGGGTTGGGTGAAGCTGACTCTTTATTTGCTACTGTTTGCCTTGATGGCACGGGTATTGCGATCGCCCCGTTTCCGTTCTTTAATTATTCTTCTGTTCCTCTTGGTTTCGCTGGTTGTCAGTGTTTACGGGCTGCGGCAGTGGTATTTTGGAGCAGAGGCTTTAGCGACTTGGGTTGACCCCACATCAACATCAGCGAAACTGACGCGGGTGTATAGCTATTTAGGAAACCCCAACTTACTGGCGGGATATTTGCTTCCGGCAGTTGGCTTGAGTATCTCGGCTTTCTTCACCTGGCAGCGGTGGCTTCCCAAAGCGCTTGCCCTGACGATGTTTATCGTGAATTCAGCCTGTCTGGTACTCACGTTTAGTCGTGGCGGCTGGATTGGCTTTGTGGTCTGTCTGTTTGTCTTCTTGGTTCTGCTGGTGTATTGGTATAGCGTGCAGTTGCCTGAAGCATGGCGTCCTTGGGCGATGCCAGTGCTGCTAGGCGGTTCAGCTGGGGTAATTCTTCTGGCTGTGTTGTTTGTCGGACCCGTGCGCGATCGCGTTCTCACTATCTTTGTGGGTCGCCAAGATAGTAGCAATAACTTCCGGATGAATGTCTGGGCAGCCGTAGTGGAGATGATTCGCGATCGCCCCATCCTCGGTATTGGTCCTGGCAACGACGCCTTCAACAAAATTTATCCCCTCTACATGCGCCCCCGCTATAGCGCCTTGAGTGCTTATTCCCTCTTCTTAGAAATCGCTGTAGAAACCGGTTTCGTCGGCTTGTTGACGTTCCTCTGGCTGCTCGTCGTCACGTTTAACCAGGGCGTGCAGCAATTGAGTCGCCTGCGGGCGTCAGCCAATCCCCAGGCATTTTGGCTGATGGGTGCGATCGCTTCTATGGCAGGAACCATTGCCCACAATCTCGTAGACACCGTCATCTACCGTCCCGAAATTAGTACCTTGTGGTGGCTGATGGTTGCCATTATTGCCAGCTACTACATCACTCCGAAAGCTGATACCTTAACGACGGAGAAACTCTTGGGTGGGTCTATTTAACTCTTAGTTGTTTGTCAGTGGTTAGTGGTCAGTTGTTTTTGCTAGGGACTGCTGACCACTAACAATTCTGATTGAAAGTCTTGAGTTCCTTATTTCCTAACCACTCACAACCACTGACAACTGACAACTGACGTATCAAGACCGCTTCATTGCCCTTGCCATGTCTCGCTTATCCTGGCGTTCCTTAATCGTTTCCCGCTTATCGTGGATCTTTTTCCCTCGAGCCAGAGCAAAGCTGACTTTAACTAAGCCCCGCTTTAGGTACATCTTCAACGGCACAAGCGTTAAGCCTTGCTGTTCCACCTTACCAATAAGCTTGCGGATTTCCTGCTTATGCAGCAGCAGTTTGCGCGTGCGACGGGGATCGTGATTGAAATAATCACCACTGCTTTGGTACGGAGAGATATGCACGTTCAATAGCCAAGCTTCACCATTCCGCATCAGGGCATACCCATCTTGCAAATTGACCTTGCCCTCTCGGATGGATTTAACTTCCGTCCCTTTCAACTCAATTCCCGCCTCGTAAGTCTCTAAAATCTCATAGCGAAAACGGGCTTGGCGATTATCAGCAACAACTTTGTAACTATCATTTTTATCACTCATAGCAATAAATTTACCCGGTCACTGATTGACATCTGGAAGACGATTTTTCCAGATTGAGTGCAAATCCAGTGGTTTTGGTTGAATTTGCCTGCTTCCATAGTATCTTTCCGAACTTGCTATGATGATCGGTTGATTCTACGGCTCGTTTTCTGAAAACTGCTCGAATCCCTATCCGGCTGTATCCGTGGAAAAGCCGTATATAACGGTGGCGGATTCTTGAGAAACTATGGGCGAACATCGGACAGTTCCTAACTGTGAGCGATGTTCATTCCTTGAAATGCCATAGTTCACATTTCGCTCATCATCAGTGGTGCGATCGAGAACATCTCAATCTTGCAGGCTCGGTAGGGTGAGGCGCAGGGCTTTGTGCCTATAACGTGGAGGGTGCGGTCAAAACCAGTTGGTGATGTGCAGACAATTTCTCCGCGTCCCCGCGTCAGTCTCAACCAACTACTTATGACCATACCCTAACGTGGACGCATTGGCACTCATCAGGATGCACCCATTCAACATCAGTAAAAAGTCTTTCTTAACACGCTTTCGGTGCGTTTAATGCTTAATCAGCTACAACTTATGCTCACTCAGTCTTATCAAGTTTGTCTTCAAACCATTCAATCTCTCTATTCTCGCAGCAAGTGGGTTGTCATCCTTTTGCTACTGGCTTTGTGTGTCAGCTGTTCTTCTCAGGAAGCTCCAGATGTTGAACTGAAACTCAGCGTGCAAGCCGCAGGTCGTCCTGGACTGTACAGCGTGACTGGCAATACCAATCTCCCCAACCAAAGTCAAATTACAGTAGCGGCGCTTCGCTATTTGCGTCCGACAAGCGATGAATTTTTGAGTTCTAACTCGGATGCAAGCTATTCCATTCTGGATCGCCAAATCGCCAGGGTGGAGAATGGAAAATGGCAAGCAACTCTGAATTTGTGGCAGGTTGCGCCGGATGGGCAGTTACAGGAAGCTTGGCAGCTCAATCAATCGCAAACTGGGGTGTCACTTGACCCATCACCAGAGGTATCCTTTCTCGCCATTTTCGATCCACAGGGTCAGCTTCCGACTTCTGGACAACAACAGGTAAGTGTTCAAGAGCTTCAAGGGAGTCTTGTCCGGTTTACCAATGAAGGTCAATCCTATGTAAGGGCGAGTCAAACTCAACGAATTGCTCTCCCCAGTGGAAGACGACCACCACCTGTACTTCGGGCTGAAGAGATTAACGACGGATGGGGTAAACGTTATGAGCTTGAACCGGAACCGGGAGTTGCCAGCACTATCCGTCCGCAACCGATCAAAACAAAGCAAAGTAACGCCCCGCTCTCACCTTCAGAAATTCTGCGCTGATTAGCTAATACTAAGTTGCAGCCTAATGTAGAACTTGTAGAGCAGGCATCTTGCCTACGGTTGACAGGCGAGACGCCTGTCCTACGTTTGATGTCAGGACTTACGCACAGACGCCACATCTCCGTAGGGACACGATATATCGTGTCCAGGACTTACGCAACTGGCCTATTATTTTCAGTTCGTAGTGAGGACTTTAGTCCTCATTCCCAAGGGCTAAAGCCCTTACTACAAACAAAAAACCAGATTTTTTGTGGCACTTGCGTAAGTCCTAGTGTCCTTACAATGGGTGGTTTAGAGGCTTTCTTTGCGTAAGTCCTGACGTTTGAACACAACTTGGTATTAATCTTTCTGCTAAGCTAACCGAGGGTTAACAGATGGTAGGCGGTGAGGAGAATAAGCCATATCAGTATGAGAAAACGTATCGGGCTGGCTGTGCTAGGATTTGCCCTCAATTTCGCAGTCGCTTCACGGATTGCCTCTCAAGCTAGGGTACATCAGCCTACTCCTTTTGCCTCCCTTGCCCCAACCTTGACTAAACAGCAGATGCAGGCGGAGCATAACCTGCTGAGGGTTACGGATTTTTCTAGAAAAGACGTGAATAACAACACGCTTGACAGCAGTTTAGCTATCCATCTTGAACCCAATGAGCTGTTGCCGCGTGGAAAAAATATATCGATGGATGGACTGTACGCTCAAGCTGTAAGTCAAGACATCCCTGAAACGGAAGATGGAGAGCGTTTCCGGCGGATTATGCAGCAGGCACGATCGCAAAAACTCCACGAGCGCCCGATGGGAGATATCATGCAAGCGATCGCTAATTCCTTCCTAGGTACTGCCTATAAGGCAGGGTTGTTAGACGAATCCAAGGAAGAAACCCTTGTTGTTACCCTCACTCAATTTGACTGCGTTTTGTTTCTAGAAACCGTGCTTGCGATCGCACGGGGTGTCGCTATACAAGATTACTCCTATCAAACCTTTAGCGATCGCATTCAAGACCAACGCTATCGAGATGGTCAGATGGATGGCTATTGTAGCCGATTGCATTATTTTTCTGAATGGATCGTTGACAACGAGAAACGGGGTACGCTGCAAAACATGGATCGGGAACTGAGGGGTGTGCCGCTCAATAAGAACTTGAACTTCATGAGTACGCATCGGCAGAGTTACCCACGCTTGAGCGACGATGCAACTTACCAGTGCATTGCCGAAATGGAATCCAAGTTCAATGATGTAGCCATTAATTACATCCCCACAAACCAGATTCGTCGCGTGTATCCTCAGCTACAACCGGGAGACATTGTTGCCGTCGCGACGAACATCTCTGGTTTGGATGTTACCCATACCGGATTAGTGTATCGTTCCCCAGATGGCAAAATTGGTTTCATCCACGCTTCCCCAGCTGGGCAAGTAACAATTGCTCGTGATTTAGAGCGGTATGTCAGCAAGGTGGAAAATGCGATCGGCATTCTAGTAACTCGACCTGTTGATTCGCGCCAGGTCAGAGAGGCTAAAACATTTCGGTAGAAATATATACGTAGACGAGGATGAGTGTCAAGTGAAGTTGTCAAGGGGTAAGTCCTGTGAATATTCCCCAAGTATTGCAACCAGCACAATGAACAAAGAGAAAACTATTTTTAGGACTGATTGGATTACTGTCAAGGAAACGGCTAGGGGTTATCATTATCTAGAAAGAAAAGGCAGAGATTCTGTGGCGATATTTCTTGTGAGAAGAAGGAATCTTGACAGAGGAGAGTATGAAGTTCTGATTAGACAGCAGCCTCTTTGTATCGATATTCCCGATATTAACGAAGAACATAAACTCTATCCTTGCCCCATTACTGGGGGGATAGATGGCGGTGAGTTACCAGAGGAAGCAGCGGTAAGAGAGGTGTATGAGGAAGCTGGTTTTTCTGTTCAGCTTTTGCCGCTAGGGAAGTATATTGTTGGGACTCAAACGAATGAAATTTGCTATCTGTATTATGCTGATGTAACGGGTATAGAGCCGGACGTTGCACAGCAGGATGGCAGTTATTTTGAATCGATTAGCAAGAATGAATGGCATTCTTTGGATTATTTGAATCAATGCGATTATTCGGCTTGTCAGATTGGGTATTTTAGATTGATAAATCTTCTTTATATTTGAACGCAACTTCGTATTACCTGCCAATAGGAACCCAAATTCAATGAACTGATTGCCATTACCTGCCAATGGGAACCTAAATTCAACGAACAGGTTGCCATTACCTGCCAATGGGAACCCGAATTCAAGGAACGGGCATCCATTCATAAGGAATGCTTTCATCTTTATTTGAAACGAGAAAACGTTTTTTATAAATGGGTATCCGAATTCAACGAATGAGTACCCGTTCGTTATCATCAAGTTCATTTTCCTTTGGAACACGAACGGCTTACCTATGAATGGTTTCCTAAAACTAAGACAGAAAATCCCGGACGCATGAAACCCTAAATCCACAGCCGATCTAAGCGATTCGCTTACGCGATAGCTTCGCTTCACGCACACATTTCATTGCTCTTGCAGGAGTAATGCCACTATCTGGATAAGTACTTGTTTCTCAAGGATTCAAGGATTCAGGATGGGGGTTAGATCGAGAACAAACCCAGGCAGCACGTCTTCGCCAGACAGTGTCGGTGGTTCCTCAACAGAGAAGTTAATCGTTTCTACATCCCGATTGGGTCGGTAGATTTCAACTAAGGGCGTTTGAGGGTCAATCAGCCAGCCCAAGCGAGTACCGTTAGCCTGGTACTCTTGCATTTTTGCTCGTAAATCTTTCAAGGAATCGGTTTCAGAACGGAGTTCGATGACAAAATCTGGACACAGGGGAGGGAAGCGCTTCCTATCCTGAGCGGGTAAGGCTTCCCATCGTTCTAGTATCACCCAGGAAGCATCAGGGGAACGCTTGGCACTATTGGGTAATCGGAACTCAGTAGAGGAGTCAAAGACTTTTCCCAGTTTTGTCTGACGATTCCATAAACCAAGTTGCAGGTTGAGATCTGAATTTCTAATCCCGCTTTCGCCGCCAGTTGGGGGCATAATTATCAGTTCTCCTTGGGCTGTTAGCTCTAACCGCCATTCTTCGTTAGCCACACACAGTTGATAAAACTGCTCGTCTGTCAGACCTACAGCAGGGGGTACATTCAGAGTCAGAGTTTCCATCGGTAATGCGATCGCATTCAGGGTTAATTCTATTATGAGCGAATCGTATTTCCTCCACGCTGTTGTATGGGGCGATCGCACTTGAACCCGCACCTATAGAAACGGATGCTCAAGGTGTTGTGCGAGTTGCTAAAACTCGCATCACGTTAGACACTGTTGTGACTGCTTTTCTGGAGGGATGTACGCCAGAGGAAATAGGAAGTACGTGACTGTTATAGCAACCGCCAAGGCGGTTAGGACATATATAAATTTAGTAGAGACGTTCCGGTGGAACGTCTTTACTCATCAATATACTCTTGTAGTAAAAACAGTTCAGTCAGCCACTTGACCCTAATTTCCGTACTTTTGTTTTTTTTGACAAGCGATCGCATATTGATATCCCTCTTATTCAACCAATCTTTTTTAACCATCGGCGAGTTCTATATCAACGAATTGTTTAAAGAAGTATTGAGTCTTCCCTCAGTCTACATGCTTCTATGTCCTAAGAGTTCTGGCTGTTGCTATATCAGTTTGCACTCTAGTAGAAACTCATAGGTTCCGGCGATCGCACTCTATCCAATAAAGGACTTCCAAGAAATAAATTATCCATTACCCCTAGGATTAAAGGAGGGCGGGTTTTGTACAGATGCTATCCATTTGTCCACCGATTTAAT
>JAIUYC010000036.1 GCA_020216575.1 Coleofasciculus sp. S288
GGCTACATATAACCGCCTTTACCCGCTGCCCCGGAAGCGGGTGTTTGATGGGTCGTATTTGACGTTGCCGGATAGCAACAGCAAAATCCAACTTCGCCCCCACCAACTCAATGCCGTGGCACGAGCCATCCAGTCCAAACGGTTACTTGCATTGCATGAATGCGGAACTGGAAAGACGTTTACGATGGTTGCAGCTTGCTACGAAGCGCAGCGTTTGGGAATTGCAACCAAACCCGTCATCGTTGCACACAACAGTACGCTTTCTCAAGTCGTCAACAGCTTCAAACGGCTCTACCCGAACGCCAAACTGTTAGTAGCTGATGAGAGTAGTTGGAAAGAGCGAAATAAGCTGATTGCCAAGATTCAAACAGGCAGGTATCACGCGATAATTTTAACCCATTCCCAGTTTTTTGGTATCCCTATCAAGCCGACTACCAAACTCCGGTATATCAACAATCAATTGGAACTCATCGAACAGTACATGGAGGAAGCTTCCCAAGATAAAGACCGAAGCCTTTTCCTCGAACTGCGCCGCCAGAACGAATCGTTAAGAGAACAAGTTGCCGAGATAGCAACGTTGGAAAAGATTCGCACGACTCCGAGCAATTCACCCGAATTTGGAGAATTGATTCAAAATCTGTTAAAGGAGGAAGTAATCTCAATTGAAGAAAATGGTCGGATTGAGTATGTCAAACCCTCGGTAAAAACAGCCAAAAACAACCGAAAACAGAAGACGCTGGATAAAAAGCGAGATACGTTAAGTAATTCAGTGGAGAAAGCCACTAGCTATTACAGCCAAAATTCCATTAATATTTTCTGGGAAGACCTTGGCTGTAAATGGGTTTGGCTGGATGAATGTCACTGCGCCAAGAATATTGTGTTTGCCACGAAAACACAAGGAATTGCTGGAATCACCAACACCAACACTCAAAGAAGCTTAAATACACTGCTCAAGTATAATTGGGTGTTTGAAGAAGGGGGATTTATTGGTGGAGGAACAGGAACGCTGCCCTCGAATAGTATTACTGAATTATACAACATTCAACGCCTGTTTTCTCCCGATATCCTCAAAGAAACCGGAACCGAACACTTTGATAGTTGGTTGGCTCAGTACGGGGAAATAACAACGAGTCTGGAATTCACGAGTACGGGCGGAATTAAACCGAGAACGCGAGTGAGTTCCTACAAAAATATTTGGGAATTAATCAGTTCTGCCGCCCTATTTACTGACTTTGCAACGGCAGATGGTGTGGGAATTCCACGACCAGCGCTATGCCGATATACCATCACCGCACCGATGAACGAAACCCAATTGGTGATTACCAGAACTATCAAAAATTGGATGGAATTATGGCAGCGAAAAATGCCTGTCAGCTACGCCAAGCCGGACGGTACAATTGTGGAACACAACCCACTAACTCTAACCAGTTTGGGAAGCCTCGCCTCTATCGACCCCCGACTGGTTGAGCCAAATGCGTCCGTACATTTGGATACGAAGCTAACTCGTTTGATTCACAATGTATGGCATATCTGGAAAGCTAGCACGCCAGCACGCGGGACTCAAGTTATCTTCTGCGATTCAGGAGTTCCTAACAAAGCTAAGGGACTGTTTGACTGTTATAACTATATCCGCGACCATCTGGTTGGGCTGGGGGTGCCTCGGCGCGAAATAGCGTTCGTGCATGAGTGCAAAACGGATGAGGAGCGATTCGATCTGTATGGGAAAATTAATGCAGGAGTTGTGAGAATTGCGATCGCATCCACGGAGAAGGGCGGCACGGGTGCGGACTACCCCCAGCGTATCGTTGCAATGCACCATCTCGATTTGAGCTGGACTCCAGCTAGCTTGGTTCAGCGCCGGGGACGAGGACATCGCCAGGGCAATTTGTGGTCACAGGTGCATGAATTTGTGTACGGGACGGCTGGAGCAAACGGTTTACCAGGGTTCGATGCCTATAAGTTAGGGCTGGTAAAAATTAAGTCGGAGCTGAACTATAAGTTTATGACGGGCGATGTTCAGGAGCGGCATTGCGAGGATGTGGGCGAGGATGCCAGCCACTATATGATAGCGGCAGCTATCTTGAGCGGGAATAACACGGCTCTGGAACACGCACGCATTACTCGCCGGATTCGGCAGCTATCCTCTGACTTATCCAGCCTTTCGAGCAAACTGGAGGAGGATTTGGTCAGCCAAAAAAGCCTTCCCGGTGAAATCGAGAAGCTGAGAGCGATGCTTGGAGATGCTTTATCGGACGTGGAGCATCTTCGTTCGCTTGCGTTAGAGCAGGAATTGGAGCAATGGATAGTAGAAGGTGTTAAGTACAGCAAGACTAAGACGGCGGCAAAGGCTCTGATGCAGGCGATTTACCGAATTATTCAAGGAAACGTTCCCTGCTTTGAATCCAAAATTGGCTCTGTTGCGTCTCTGGGTATCTATGCAAACTACATTAAGGGGGACTGGGTGCAAAGTGTTTATCTTCGCAGTCAGAATGGCTCTGTTTACTACGACTTAAGTCAGCACTGGGAAACGGGAACGCAACTGGTTCGGGCAATTGGTCATGCGATCGCTAGTATTGCTGAAGGGGTAACGGTGGAGCAACTAACTGAGGAACTAGAACGAAGAGAAGCTGAATTCAACGAGTTGCCTCAACGCATTGAGAACTTGACCTCAGAGGTTTCAAGGCTTCATCAAGAGCTAGAACCACTGCTGGGGCGGGAAGCAGAACTGAGAAAGTTGCTGATGGAGGGTCAAAAAGATAATGGGTTATCAACGCAGGGAGCAAGTTCTCAGCGGGTTGCTGCACCAAGTCCTGCTTCCTATAGGGGGGCTGACTCAAAAGTAATCGAATATATCAAGAATCTTCCGATGCCGACAACAACTGATGCAGAAGGGAAGTTGGTTAGTTGGATTGATGCGATCGGGGAGGCTGCTCTAAACGTTCGGGAAAAGCTTCAGGACGTGGAAGGAGGTAATTCAATCAATCGTCAAACAATAGCCAACACGCCTTCGGCTGCTGCACAGTTGTCACTAGTCCCAATTAGCATTCCTTCAAAACCAATTGTAGGAGAACAACTGGCACTGTTCTAAAATCTTTGATTAAAACTGCCGTTAAAGGAATATTAAGGGGAGTGACCTGACCCTTTCGATAGTGGCATCCCAAATTCTTACGCAGAGTTTGGGGACTCACTCCCAACTGACGGGTACGCCTCAAGTAGGATAGCCTTGTGAACAATCTTCGATAGAGGTCAAGTGTGAAACGTATCGTTGAATTTCCTCTAGAAAGCGGCGACTCCATTCTTGTGGAAGTGGACGAGCCGAGCGATCGCATCGGTTTGGGTGACGAAATCGCTGAAAAAGCCCAAAAGACCTTTGAGTCTGCCCTGAATGCCATCAAGCCTGTAGCTAGTACTGTCATTAACAAGGTACGAAGCCTGAATGAGCCAGCCGATGAAGTAGAGGTCAAGTTCGGTATTAAAATGACAGCGGGGCTGGGAGCCGTAATCGCGTCAGGGAATGGTGAAGTTAACTATGAAATTACCTTGAAGTGGAAGCAAGAGTCTAACAATGGCGGCACCTCTTGAGTCATCGGTCGTCAGGATTTACTCGAAATCGGGAAAGGTTGTGGGTGCGGGTTTTTTAGTCTCCTCCAAGCACGTTCTCACCTGTGCCCATGTCGTGACGGATGCGCTGGGCATTCCCCGTACTACTCAACAACAACCTGATGGTGTCATCAATCTGGACTTCCCGCTTTTGGCTGCTAAACAGTTGTTCGTAGCTAAAGTAATTTTCTGGCAACCTGTCAATCCCCATAAGGAATTTGAAGATATTGCGGGATTGGAGTTAGAAACGGCTCTCCCAGAAACGGCTCAACCCTCACAATTGGTTACGTCAGAGGATTTGTGGGGACATCCGTTCCGCGTTTTGGGGTTCCCAGCAGGACAGCCGAATGGGGTTTCGGCTTCTGGTGTGTTGCGCGGACGAATTGCAAACGGTTGGGTGCAGTTGGAGGATGTAAAACAACCGGGCTATCGATTGGAACCTGGTTTCAGCGGTGCGCCTGTGTGGGATGAGGAGTTACAGGGTGTGGCAGGAATGGCTGTCGCGGCAGAAATGAACCGAGCGGACGTAAAAGCCGCGTTTATTATTCCTACAAGTATTTTGGTAAGCGCTTGGTCTGATTTGGGCGAAAAAGCAATTTCCTCCTGTCCTTACCGAGGGTTGTTTGCCTTTCGGGAACAGGATGCTAAGTTCTTTTTCGGTCGCGAGGCGTTTACACAACAGCTAGTGGCTGCCGTACAAAGACAGCATTTGGTAGCGGTGATTGGTTCTTCGGGCAGTGGTAAGTCTTCGGTAGTGTTTGCAGGTCTTATACCTCAACTGCGGCAGCAAGGCGACTGGCTGATTAACTCGTTCCGTCCAGGAGAGCGCCCTTTCCGCAACCTTGCCGCTACGCTGGTTCCCCTCCTGGAAATTCAGATGAGCGAAACTGACCAACTGGTTGAAATTAATAAGCTGGCAACGGCGTTTGAGCAGGAAAACATAACTTTGCAAGATGTAGTCGCTCGTATTCTGGAGAAAAACTCAAGCACCCATCTGTTGTTGGTAGCAGATCAATTTGAAGAACTCTACACGCTCTGCCGAAATGCAGAGGAGCGCCAGCTATTTCTGGAGCAATTCCTGGGAGCGGTCAACAACAAGTCGAGTTTGAACCTTGTACTTACCTTACGAGCTGACTTTCTGGGATACGCCCTCTCTTACCGCCCCTTTGCCGATGCCTTGCAGAATGCCGACGTGAAACTTGGTCCGATGAACATCAGGGAGCTGCGAGATGCGATTGAAAAGCCTGCTCAGTTGCTGGGGGTGCGGATAGAGGAGGGGCTGACAGAGCGTATCTTAAAAGACGTGGAGAAGGAACCAGGAAATCTACCATTGCTAGAGTTTGCTCTGACGCTGCTGTGGGCACAACAAAGAAATGGACAGATGACTCATCGCGCTTATGAGCATATCGGCGGCGTTGAAAAAGCACTGACTAGATATGCGGAGGAGGTGTATGGAAAACTGAGTGAGGCAGACAAGCAAGTTGCCCATCAGGTGTTTATCCAGTTAGTGTATCCGGGGGAAGGAACACAGGACACTCGACGACTGGCTACTCGTGCAGAGGTAGGGGAAAATAACTGGAATTTAGTGACGCGGCTAGCTAATGCTCGTCTGGTTGTGACTGGGTATGACGAGTCTACTAGCGAAGAAACCGTCGAGGTTGTCCATGAAGCCCTGATTGAAGGATGGGAAACCCTACGTCAATGGATAAAGGAAAATCGGCGCTTCCGTACTTGGCAAGAGCGGCTGCGAGAGTTGAGGCGTCAATGGGAGTTGACGGGTAAGGATGATGGAGCTTTGCTGCGAGGTGTACAACTAACAGAGGCAGAACAGTGGCATCAGCAACGCTTAGCAGAACTTAGTATAGAGGAGAGAGTTTTTATTCAGTTGAGTGTGGCATTGCGGGATAGGGAGAAAGCTGAGCAAAATTTTCTCCGACGGCTTTTTTTGTCACGCCTTCTGCTTATAAGTGTGCCAGTGTTACTAATGGGGGTGTATACGACCTACAGAAAAGCACGCTCAACACTTTTAGAAACCTCTCGCCAAAATCTTACCGAAAGCGCTGTTAGACAAGCAGAGAGTATTCAAGAGTCGATTATCGCTCTGCAAGCCAACTTAGTGACAGCCAGTAAAGCCACCGTTTTTCAATCTGGCTCTAAAGATGCCTATCAACGCTTTATCACTCAACTGGCTGGACAACTACCAACCCAGATTCAATGCGTAGAGTTAAGCGACCTTAACACTCAACAGGCACTTGCCCGTACCTGTAACGAGCCATTACTGCCTAAAGCCGCAACAAAACTTTGGCCTCAGCAGCAAAGTCTGCCCAATCAAGATATTTCCAAGCGTTCTCAGGTTTATGTGGCAACACGGCTTCCTGTCAATCCACCCGTCTCTGCAACGAAAAAAGGCAATAGCTCCGACTCGACAAGTCAACTCAAGCTATTACTCAGTGTTCCAGTTTATGATGCGGCTGGTCAACTGCGTTATGCCTTGAGTATTCAGTCAGCGCTACTACCGCCAGAACAGGCGAAACGTGGGTCGCTCAGTGGGAAACCCGTTGTAATTAACCAAGCAGGAACGATACTCACCCATCCCTACCTAGAACGCATTGGAAAAAATATTAATCAGGAAGCAGATGCCGAGGCGCTTAAGACCGTTGTATCCAATGCGATATCGGGACGACAGGATTTTCAGCATTTGTTTTCCTTTGAGAAAAACGGAGTGGAATCCCTAGCTGGATACACCTCGATTTCTAGTCCGATTACAAGTGAACAAGGCCAAAAGTGGGTGATTTTAGCTGTCACTCGCTTAGAGAGCGCTCTGTATGGTCTCAAAGATATTCAGCAATTTATTATGTTTGCGACATGTGGCTTAATAACGTTCGCCTTTCTTGTAGCATTGTATTACTCTCATACTTTGAGCAGTAGATCGAAAAATCTTCCTGTTAAGTGGAAGCTCAAGGGGTGGAAGTTGAAAAAGACCTATTTCTAGATCAAGATGCCTTCTCGTTTTCCTCTAGAACTAAGAGTTTGATCTGCTCTCAGTGTGATCGCCTTTGAGTTGAAGTTGTATGAGCTATGCGACCGCCCCTCGCATCGCGTAAGCAGTCTCGGCATCAACGAGCGATCGCCTTTACTGTGTAATGCAGGAACTATGGTCTGTGGAAAGTGCGAGCCAACTGAGTTGAAGTTTTATAGTCGTGCGATTGCCTTCACTGCTCGATATGAGTGATTTTGACTGCCGAGGCGGCTTGTAATAAGTGGTAGCAAGCCCAGTCCACCAAACTCATTCCAGCAGCGCGTGCAGCATCCTCAAATATCGGTTGTAAGTGTCCTGGGAGTGTGAGCGTGAAGGTTGAAGGAGTAGGTTGAGTTTTCTGGTTAGCCGAGTCAGCAAGAGCCTGTTGTTCGCTCCAAGAATTGCACTCCGCTCCCCTCGTGCCGCCGTCTTTTTCCAGAAAACTCAGAATACCAAACTTGTTGCAATAAAAGCTGTGGTTATCTTTGACTGATTCTCGGCTGTAATGCTGGCAATTCCAACAGGTACGCTTTTGGGGAGTTGTTTGTTCGCTTTCATGGCTAGCTGCTCTTCGTTTCTTAAGACGCTTGATAGCTGCGTCCACGCTCTGCTCGTTGAGGACTTGACGTAAATCGAGTGCTACCTCGATGTCACCTTGTGACTTCAACTCGTCTATCGCCTCAACCACCTTTTTAGCTTTAGCATAAGTCCGACCGCTGCCCAAACCTACAAGCTTGGCTACCTTGTCGCGGCTTTTCCCCTTGGACGCTTGTGGAAAATTTTCCACAAGCGTATCGTGAGTCTCCCTTCCCAACTTCTGGTTAGTCACCGCTGCTGCCAGTTGCTGTCGTTGCTTGGCTTTAGCCCTTTCTACTCGCTCCCAGACTTCAGCTTCCCGAACTTTTTGCTCACGAGTCTTATCGCGGCTAGCATTTTCTAGCAGCAGGGCTTCTAGTTCAGCCTCCTCAGAAGGAAACTCTTTGACCTCTACAGGGACAGTTTTCCAGGCCAATATCTGTACGGCTATACAACGTCGATGACCGCTAATGATAATGTTGTGTTGGTTAATTACTAGAGGTCTTACCCACCCGGAAGTCCGAATGAGTTCAACTAAATCGGAAACATCTTCTGCGTCTCCATAAATCGAGAAGTTAAGAGGATGAGGTCTGAGTGTAGTTGGGTTAACTAAACGAAAGATGGGATTGGGTAAAGACTTTTGCTCACTCCCAGTAGCTCCAGTTGATGAATCTGAAGAACTATCCATAATCGGGATGTTGATAGGTCAACCAAAATTGGTGAATATAATCACCAATTCATTCAATCTACCAGAAGTCTGCGCTTCGGAGCGAGAAATTTCCTTTGTTGGTTGCCTTCGGGAGGGGTATTGATACTTGCTCTCTATCTGGTCTACTTTCTGCCCTTGAGCCTAGAATAGGTATTATGAACAGTAAAGCCAAACGATTAGCCACCTTAGTGCGGGAGTTACGAGGCTCTCATAGCCAAGGCCAATTTGCCAAAAAACTGGGCATCAGTCGTTCGACCGTTACTTTGTGGGAATCCGGTCTGGCTTGGCCTGAGGCGGAAAATCTTCAAAAACTAGCTATCTTGAAGGGGTGGGATCTAGAAGAGATTCAAACCTACTTGGTAGAAGGAGAGCTACCTGAAAGGGAACCGTTAGAGGAGATATTGGATAGAGTGCGATCGCTTCCGTCCGAGGCATTGGCTAGAGTAGCGACAGTGGCAGTACAAACTTTGGCTGAGAGAACAAGCTCTACCGAGAAAGTTCCACTTAAAACCTAGTTACTAGCGTGCCGCTACTAAGGTTGAGAGATTATACCGTTCTGGTGACAGTACTGATGATAGGTTGAGTGGGATGGTAACTGTGTTTACTGTTCTGCTTGGCTTTCTGATTTTGACTCAGGTAAAGAGCGGATAAGCTCTCGAAGTATCTCTGTTTTGCTTCTTTTGACCTGGTTGCAATAAGACTCCAGACGCTGAAACTCTTCTTCTGTCAGGCGAAAGGTCATTTTCTTTTCGAGCGAAACGGAGTGCCTTGGACTCATTTGACTTAGATGACTGGCATTATGCCATACAATAAGGACAGTTTGTATATGGCAAGTATATGGCTTCTTGCTATAACAAATACGGAGCTTAAAGGCTCCTAGCTCAAACAAGCTAAAAGGCAGACCCAGTGCTTTGACGGGCGGGGGTCTGCCAATGGCTCTTCCCATCCAGGAGAAACCATACCCATCATGGCAAATTCCACCGATTCAGGCACTCCAAAGTGCCGTACTACAGCCTATCAAGAGGGATATCAGCAAGCCCTATCCGACTTTGGGATCACTGAGCTACTTGAAAAGCTGAGTCATTTTAAAGATCCTGATTTTGATGTCCAACGGCTGCACCCGGAGCCAGAAGAACTCGATTCTTTAGCTGCAATACTCATCCAACAGTTGACCAATAGCCTCAACGGGAAGCTCATCAGCAGTTATTTAAACGCTCAGCGTTACGGCAACTTTGACGTATTCTCTAGTCCGATTAGCCTGGAATTTCCGCAGTCAGCAAGCTTACCCTCCAACTTCCCTGATAGCGCACTGCCACCTCGTTTCTTGTACGGTAACAGAGTTCGCTTAGTTCCCGTCAGCGGCGACTCCGAATGGGGTGTGGTGATTGGACGCTTCTACAACTATGCTGCCCATCGCTGCCACTGGATGTGGCGTTACATCTTGTGGCTCAACCAAGCCAGCTTTAGTGCATCTTGGATAGCCACCACCACCGCTTGGGAGGAAGAGTTGGAGCCATATGCCGAGGAGCAAGGATGAGTAATCCCCGCCCCCTTGGTGAGCGAGAATTGAGGCTAATTGAGCTTTTTGCCAACTGCCGAGTCGAAATGACTCCTCAGCAATTTTACTCAAAATGGGCAGTGACTTACGCTCAGATGGCACAGCTATGCCGATGTGACATCATTACAGTCAATCGATGGTTTCGGCGTGGGCGGAACTACCAACCCCCCAAGCATTACCACAAATGGTATCTAGCGTTAGCTGATATCTTTTTGGAGTCCTATGAGGACATTCCAGAAACGCTCATAAATCGCCTCTGTTCTGGTAGGTAGGAAAGCAAACATTTCACAGATTTGTCTTTTAGTCAAGAACAGAATGTCATTTTTTAAGACATCTTTCTTTTATTAGGGTAATTACAGACCATCAGCTATAGAGGCGACTCAAAAAGTCGCCTCTGGCTACCAGCCCCAGTGGACGATTGGAGCCTGATTCCCAACAATACCAGCCCAGCACGGCAACGGATGTGGGCGAGAGTGCAAAGCGTTCTCGTACCCAACAAGGAAGGAAACATGACATCTCAACAACTTCAACAACCAGAAGATTGGAAGCACTCTTGGGTGATTGTCCGGCTTTTATCAGACCTTCAACAGCTTATGAAGGCGAAGCATGGTGTTGTAAAATGCCGTACTCAAGTCTTGCAGTAGTAAAGAAAACAATGAGTCAAAGCACACTTCCACTCCCCGAAGGACTGACGCCAGGGGATGGCCACCCCATGCCACCAGGAGAACACACAAATGGCTTGCACGCAGACCCAAAATTCGCTTTGGGAAACACCGCAGTCGGAATAGAAGCTCCAGGAGGAACAGAACACTACGCTTGTTTATTCCGAACTCAGCATGCAGAAGATGCAGACTTCGAGGATGGAATGCTAACAAGTAGCTACGAGAAAGCCTTTGACTTGGCTTGCTCTTATGCAGCTCAGTCGCAGCAGCGCTTGGCTTACGTCATAGAGGCTCCTAAAAACAACTTCGGTTACGTCATACAATGGTTGCCAGGAGGCATTCACCCATGCTTAGCTGTACCTATAACTCAGCGAAAGGAAATGTACGAAACGTACATTAAGCCATCTCTATGGACTTGAGCGATCGCGATTACAAAGCCTATGTGGACGATTGGCAAGGTCGGGGCTATCGTCCGTCTTGGATTATCTGCTTCGTTCATTGGGAAGACTGTTTCCTGTTAATTCGCCCCTGGTATTCAGGTTGGTTTCTCCCGACAGCACACCTGGAAGTGGCTTCTAGCCTCGATCAAATTGTTAATCACCTAGAAACTGAGTATTACCTGCGCGGCTTAGTGGTAGAGGACGTGCTACCACCTGACACATGGATTGCCAACGCCAGGGACGCCGCACCTGATTTTCACCCAGCTTTGTTAATCCGTGTGGCACAGCAGCATGTTAGGGTCAGTGCAGGCAGCAGTTGGCTATGGTACAACCCTTACCCACGCGAACAAGACGCTGAATTCTTAGGACACAGACTTGATAGGCAGTTCAAGCCAATTCGAGAGCGAAAGGGCATACAATTGCAACGGATACCAGAACAGATCAATGCACCTGTCTACCACGTTGACACCAATCCCTGGCTCTGGAAAGAGGGGGATAGAGGCCGTCACCAGACTTAGATGCTCAGAATAGAGATAGCACTTTGAGTGATTCATCTAAATTTTGAATAGCTTATAGCAGTTCTCAGTTGCATAGACCGCATGGTAGGGTAGGGACACGATATATCATGTCCTTACAAACGCCTGTGTTCCACTCAATTGAAAAGCGCTATATCAGTCTCGCTCGCAAAGCCAATA
>JAIUYC010000037.1 GCA_020216575.1 Coleofasciculus sp. S288
GTTCCAGCCAACTGGCTCAGTCGAAGGGGATTGACAAAATCTACCCAGCTCAGAAATGGCAGCAGATTGTTGAAGACATTCAACAAAAACAGCCCGATTTACCAATTGTGCTGCTTCAAGGACCAGAGGATGCCCAATGGCTCACTGCCATGACGCGAGCCAATCCAGAGTTAAAGGTTACAGCCCCAGAGGATATCGGCAAGTTGGCAGCGATGATTGCCGGTGCCAATTTGATGCTGTGTACGGATAGTGCGCCGATGCATTTAGCCGTAGCTGTTGGGACTTACACCTTGGCGCTATTTGGTCCGACAGAGGCAAAAAAACTCCTTCCCCCAAGCGCTAGCACAGTGGGACAGATTAGCGATTCTCGCTATTTTGGTCTTCAATCTCCAACCCGTGGGATTGCTGACATCAACCCCGAAGACGTATTGAAGCAATTGTGGAGTGCGTCATGAGGTGTTAAAGGATGTCTGAAAAGTCATAATCGAAACGCTTAGATGATGGAGATCCCCCCTTTTTAAGGGGGGAGAGGGGGGATCAAACACTCAATGACAGAACCTTTATCTAATCTAGCCGCTTGATAAGGAACTTACTTTCGCTCGAAATCCTGATACCAATCACAGCATTATGGATGAAACACTGATAACACACGAATTTGCTATTCTTGCAGCCGTGCCAGAGGAACACCTTCTGTCCTGGCAACAAGACGGACAAGAGACAAAAGTAGCGTTTGGCAGTATGGATTTTGAATTGTTCCGTCAAGCTGATGCACTTCGGGGAAATAAGGCTGTGGAGGTTTTTATTTATGCGTCCTTGGCAGAAAATCGACCTTTGAAGTCAGAAGTGTCATGGCATGGCTTGTATGTTAGCCACGTTCAGTCTCGTAGTGGTAGATATCCACAGGGAATGAAATATCGTCCTCCCTCTACGGCTAGTGATAAGCCAACTTGGGCAATTTTTTGGGAGGTTGAAGACCTTAAACCCTTATCATCGCCTATTGCGATCGCATCTTTAAGAGGATTGGGAAAAAAATCTAACTACCAGTCGCGCTTTACGCCGGAGGGTCCATTGCTCATTACCTATCCCTAATTCTTATGGTGCAAATCATTCAAGCCCAAGATATAGACTTACGCTACCTAATTGAAAACTTTGAACTCCAACTTGTTGAAGATAACCAATTCTTTCGAGAGTGGCAGGAGGATTTACCGGAACTATCGGATTCAGATAAACAACTATTAGATAAAGTCAAAGCGGGTTATCTCAATCTCCTTAATTATCCCCCCTTACTAGAGGATGTGGTGAGAATGGCTGTGTTAGACCCCATTCTCTTCATCGGTGATTTTTATCTGGCTCCCTTTTATGTCAAATCCGAACAACCCATTGATATTTTTGAGGAAGATGATGGCGTAATTATTAGAGGGAGAATTGATACGTTAGTATTAAAAAACCAGCTTTGGGTGATGGTTATCGAGTCTAAACGAGCCTCATATTCGATTGAAGCCGGACTTGCCCAAATGCTGGCGTATATGCTAGGTAACCCAAATCCCGAAAAACCTAGCTATGGCATGATTACCAGCGGGGGAACGTTCATATTTGTCAAATTAGTTAAGGAAGAATCACCCAAGTACGCCACATCAAAGTTATTTGCTACCCGCAATCCTGGAGATTTGTACAGCGTTCTCAAAATTTTGAAGCGTTTAAGTGAAATCGTAATTAGGAGTTAACCTGCTTCAGTACCGATTAATATAGATATAGCAGTTGCCAAGGCGATTAAGACAAAGCCAAACTCTGAAACCTTGACTGGTCAATGTTTATCCCTTCTGCCTTCTGCCCTGGAACCCTCTGCCTTTTGCTGTAGAAATGTCAAATGCAATGCAGGTAATTTTCCTCTATCGATATCACGATACTTGGGTGTTTGATGATGAGAGGGTAGGGCTTGTGCAGGAGCCATTTGTGAGTGGTGTTCCTGAAATGATTGACTATCTCGTTCGAGATATTCCCAATGCCGATAAAGGATTTAAGCTTTTATTTTCAGCGAACCCGTTTCCTGGCTATCAAGCAGAATTAGTTTGGGTGAGAGAAGAGTATGGAGGGAACTGGTATCGTTGGCAGCTCCAAAATAGGGAAGGCTGGTTATGTCCTGCCCTATTCAAGTACTTCAGTGAAGCCCCCAATAGAATCTACTGCAAAGCTGAGAAAATCTCTCTCAATAGGCGATGAAAATTACTCAGCATCCGAGGATGAAGCGTTGCGGTTTTTGAGCTGTTGAACTAAGACATAGATAGTGACGATAACTAGACCAAACGCAATCACGCCAAAGACGGTGGTGGCGAGTGTGGCAAGGCCTACAACTAGGGTACGAACGGCGATCGCAATTTGGATCGCTGTCTGGTTGGTGGAAGCAATGGGCTTATCGGCGTAGGTTTGAGCAATGGAGGAGGTGAGGAAGTAAAGTGCGATCGCAAATCCTCCAGAAATTAACGCTCCACTGAAGCAGCGTAAGGGGCTTGGCAATGCCTCTTTAGCGGGTTGGGCATCTTGGTTGGGTGGGGGAGTTGGATTAGTCATAAATCTATTGACTGATTCAGATACTGAAAGTTTAGCGAGCGAGAACGCATTGCATAAGCGCATTGCCTCCAGAGATAGAGTAAACCAGAACAACATGAGAGAACTGGTTCCCCACTATCCTGAGCTAGTGGGGTTTTTCTTTTCTTGCTTGCCTGATATAGCAATCGCCAAGGCAGTTAGGACATATATCAATTGAGTAGAGACGTTCCGGTGGAACGTCTTTACCAAAGTTCGTTTGTCCTAAGCGGTGTGTCTTCTGCTATATCTAATCCGGTTAACCAACCATAATACCTGTGAACCGAAATCCTGTAGAGAGTAGAGAGACGTTCCACCGGAACGTCTCTACAATGTGCATTCAAACAGATTTGATATGAGTGCATAAGCGGGGTGGTGTAAGCGATACGGAGGTGTAAAGTGACGAGCGCCCTACTGACTGATACCCAGTAGGGTTTTTTTTCTTGTCCTCAACCTTACTCCTCGAAAACGCGATCGCCTTGATGCAGTCGTTCAGCCATTTCATACGTCTGTCCTTGCGATCGCATGGTTGGCGCATGAGCGGCTAAATACCGTGCTGCGGCAACTAATACGTGTATTCCTGCTTTGCTTTCGCGCAGTCGTGCGTACTGACGAAACGCCGCTTCAACCGCTTGAATGGTATGAAAATCGCGGTCTTCTCGCAACAGCAACTTCCCTACCATCGCTAATAGTCGGTCAGGATTGCCACCACTATATAAGTAGCGTGCCACTAACGTACCTGCTTGATTCACTTGTTGCTGGCGATCAAGCAGCGCTGGGAACTCCTGTAACAACGCTTCCGGGTTCTCAATTGTTTGATTCGGTTCCGGTAGCCTAGCAGGTGGAACGTTTAAAAAACGGTTGAGGTACACCGTCATTGCCGCATCGAAGACACCCCGTAACAACTCTGGTGATGCAACTCGCTGTATCCCTTGATGAACCGCATTAGCAAAGGTGAAGGAATGATGCGCCGTATCCCAATCTCCAAAATCATTATTCGTGTGGAACTGGGCAATCCGCAACGCCGCCGCATAAGCGACAGCACCCGCTAATTCATCTTCGGTGCAGCCTTCCCGCAGGGCATCCAAGAGAGAGTTTGTGATCGCCTGTGCATCCTCCCCTAATAAAATCGGGATCAACTCGTCGCCACCCGACCAAGTTCCGCGTCGTTCTCGACCAACCTCCAAAGCCTCTGGTAACGCCTCGAAGGCATTCTCCAGAATCGCCACTAAATCTACTGGATAGCGCCACGAATTCGACTCCTCCATGCGCTCAGCGTTCGCATACCCTGACACTAAGCTGGATAGAACGGTTTCAGCATCCTGCCAATGTGTCGCATCGAGAGCTTCTAGTGCCTTATTGGTGAAGTCAAGAGCATGACCAACATCAATGTAGCGGTGGTCGGTTGCAGCCGCAAACAGCATTGAGGCGATTTGAGATGGGTTAGCACCCGCACGCACCGCCGACACCAAACACCGTTCTGCACCTTCTGAGTCCCGTACCTCAATGAATTGGCGGAACCAACTCGCGAGGCGCTCAATAGAAAGTGTAGAAGAAGGTAGGGGATGAAGCATAAAACGGGGCGGTTTGCCAGCAGAATCACGAGCAACAGCAGCCAACCCCTGATAAAGAGCGCGGGGTTGGTCAACTGTATCCAAGTAGGGCAACAGATTCATCATGCAAGTGTGGATAGTTAAACCCGCACCCCAACCGTCTCGTCGGTAACGCACGCCAAAATCAAGCCCAATGCGGAATGGTTCTGTCGCCTCCACTCCTCCATCTAGCAAGGCAATGACGGACTTCGCAATCACCAGGGAAATGCCTTGTTCCAAACCATCGATGAGGCGCTGGCGCTGATGAGTGTGAGGATCTACGCGAGGCGCTACATCTACCCACACGTCCCCATCTCGGATTTGAACAGGGAAGGCTGGCACATCATCCGCCCACGAATCAAACGTTCCTCCGCTAGCCAGGTCAAAACGAGCATGATGCCAATGACAGGTTAGAATACAATCTTTTACCGTGCCGCGATGCAACGGGAAACCCATGTGCGGACAGCGATTATCCACAGCATAAATTTGGTCGCCTTGGCTGAATAGAGCGATCGCATGTCCTTGTGCACGGACAACCAGAAAACCAGCCGCTTGGACATCACTCGCTCGTGCAACGCGCACATATTGCTCAACTTTCGTTGGCACTTCCAGATGTTGGCTCATATCGCCTCCCTAGAGAGGAAAATCATCGTTCCTCAATAGTAGAAAGCTTTTTACAATGAGCAAGAATTGACAACAACTTTTAACTAACTGTCGAGACAATCTGAATGCCATGATTTGAGAACTTTGTTATCCAAAAGTCCACTTCTGGATCAGGAATTCTTGCCCTTACTTGCTGCTGAACCTCCTGTGCCTGAGCCTCTGACTCGCACAGGGCAAACACTGTTGGACCCGAACCCGACATCATTGTGCCTAAAGCGCCGCTACTCTGAAACGCTTCTCGCAGTCGCAATACTTGAGGAGTCGTTGGCAGCACCACTTTTTCTAAGTCATTGTGCAGCAGTTGAGCAATCTTTGTCCCATCTTTGGTGTAAATTGCGTTGACCATTGGGCCAGAATGAACTCGATGAGCGCGGGATTCCAAACTCTGGGCATCGCGGATGTAGGTGTGACCGAATTGAGCGCGATACGTCTGGTACGCCCAAGCTGTGGAAATCATTAGGTTGCGGTCTTTTGCCAAGACTACATACAGCGAATCCAAATCGGGTAAAGGAGATAACTCCTCACCGCGTCCTGTAGCCAGCGCTGTGCCACCTGCAATACAAAACGGAATATCTGAGCCAAGTTTTGCCGCTAGGTCTTGTAATTCTGGTTGGGTTAGTCCCAGTTGCCACATCATATCAACTCCCACCAGAACAGCAGCAGCATCAGTTGAGCCACCCGCTAGTCCCGCCGCGACAGGTATTTGCTTGTTGATGATGACTTCAACACCGCCAAACCGAGCAAAGACATCGGGAAATTGCTGAGCCATTAATTCTACTGCTCGGTAAGCAAGGTTGCTTGCATCCAAAGGCACTTGGGGATGATTGCAGTGAACACGGATGGTATCAGTACTGAGCGATCGCAATTCAACTCGATCCGCTAACTCAATGCTTTGCAGGATCATCGCCAATTCGTGATACCCATCAGGGCGATCGCCTAGAATTTCTAAATACAGATTAATTTTGGCTGGGGCAATTAGGGAGTAGGAGCGCATTACTCAATTTTGGATTTTGGATTTGGGATTTTGGATACAGCTCATATCTTGTATCTGGCGGTTGAAACCGCAGCTACACAAACAAAACCTGCCTCCGCAGGTTACAAAACCCTTAATTTTTGGTTAGTCCGCGCAGGCGGACTTAGTTTGTATAGCCCCAGAATTCCATTCTGAGGGCTTGGTGCTCAGGTCTTCTGCGCGGGTTTGGGGATTCACTTTTAATTGTTCCAGTAAGTGGGTAATAAGTAGCTGATGCGATCACTTTTTTGCAGGTTTGCGGCTGCGACAAATTTGTCGAGCGCTTTCTCGTCGCTACGCAACCCGTATTGACTGAATTGTTTGCGGGGTTAAGGAGCCATTCCCCAATTGTACTGGGGGACTTCCACTAAGATGCAGTGATTGGATGAGAGGGGGTGGCGGTTTGCCCGAAAGTCTCGGGAGGTGGAGGTGCAGGGGACAACGATGTGGAAACTTACTCGCTAGTTTGACCTTAAAGGGTCAGGGTTGAAGCTCAGAACTTGGATGTTAGAGTAAATTGCTCGACATTTTGGGTTCTAAGCTTTATTTTTTGACCTCGGAACACGAAACTTCGACCTCAGAACTCAGAACTTCGACCTCAGAACTCGAAACTTTGCCCTTAGAACTCGAAACTTTGCCCTTAG
Source organism: Coleofasciculus sp. S288 (assembly GCA_020216575.1). GTDB lineage: Bacteria > Cyanobacteriota > Cyanobacteriia > Cyanobacteriales > Coleofasciculaceae > JAIUYC01. The sequence goes on from JAIUYC010000037.1 coordinate 6,495, forward strand.
AGCTTGGACACTTGACCTCAAAACTCGGACATTTGACCTCGGAACACGAAACTTCGACTTCAGAACACGAAACTTCGACTTCAGAACTCGGAACTTCGACTTCAGAACACGAAACTTCAACCTCAGAACACGAAGCTTCGACCTCAAAACTCGGACATTTAACTTTACTGCACTACGCTCTTAGATAGGATTTTGCCACAATTAACTTAAATATTTTACGGTCGTGAGCAATGGCTTGGAACCCAGGGCAAACGTTGCAGGATGGTAAGTATACTCTTGAGGGGAAGTTAGGGCAAGGACGCTTTGCCATTACCTATTTAGCTAAGGATAGAAATGGTAAGGAACTGGTTATCAAAACCTTGGATGAGGATAAGCTCAATCAGCTAACTCCAGGAGAACGCAACAGCCTAACGAATAAGTTTGTTAATGAGGGGCGAAAGCTAGAACGCTGCAAGCACGCTCATGTTGTGTCTCTTCTGGATACGTTCATGGAAGGGCAACTATTTTGCCTCGCGATGGAGTACATTCACGGAGATACTCTAGAGAGCATCGTTCGCGTTCGGAAATTTTTGCCAGAACAGGAAGCGCTGGGTTACATTCGGCAAATTGGAGAGGCGCTGATTGAGGTGCATAAACAAGGGTTGCTGCATCGGGATGTAAAGCCGGAAAATATCATAGTGCGAGCGGGTCAGCATAACGCGGTGCTGATTGATTTTGACTTAGCCGATGAATTCGATAATCCTTTAACGTCCAGGTTTAAGGATAAGCGATTTGCCCCGATGGAACTCAACTCCTCAACCAGACCTCGTGGTGCTTATACGGATGTCTATTCTTTGGCAGCAACTCTGTATCTTCTCTTGACTGGCGACTTGCCTGCTAGCGCTCTAGAGCGTATGGATCAGACTGCTGATTTAATTCCACCAAAGAATAAAAATCCTGGGATTTCCCAGAAGGTCAATGATGCCATTATTAAAGGCATGGGGTTGTACCCCGAAGAGCGTCCCCAGAAAATGCAGGAATGGCTAGATTTATTGGGTGTTCCTGTCAATGCTCCCAAGCTCCCTGACGAGGCTTCCCAAGCACCGAAAAATCTATGGAAGGATGCAACTTTTTGGGCAGCATTCAGCGCGATAGCAACATTATTGGGGGTAATTGCGACGTTGATAGTAGCTTACTGGAAACCTCCCTCATCCCCCTCTCCAGAGCCAACATCATCGGCTATACCGAAGCTACAGGTAACACCGACTCAAACTAATAAATAACAACTTTATGAATTGGGTACAGGGACAGCAGTTACAAAACGGTAAATACGTTCTCGAAAAAGAGTTGGGAAGAGGGGGATTCGGGATTACCTATAAAGCACGGCACACGTTCCTCAATTATGATGTCGTGATTAAAACACCCAATGAGGATGTGAAATCCGATCCAGACTATGCCAAGTATGTGGAGCGATTTATCAAAGAAGGACGGATGCTAGCGCAACTGTCCAATGATCCACATCCCCATATTGTTCGGATCAGCGACTGGTTTCAAGAAGGGGATACCCACTGCCTGGTAATGGATTTTATTCAAGGGGAGAGTCTGTGGCATTTGGTGGGGCGTAGAGGGGCGCTATCAGAAACGGAGGCAGTAGAGTATATCCGTCAAATTGGCTCAGCCCTGAGTGTAGTCCATCAAAAGAATCTGGTGCATCTGGATGTCACGCCACCTAACATCATGGTGCGAAATAATAGGACAGCAGTGCTAATTGATTTTGGGATTGCAGCAGATATGTCCCCACCTAGCACTTTATCAAGAAGTTTTGGGAATAAGGCATTTGCTCCCTACGAGCTACCCCAAGGCAGGCGTCACCGCACTGTGGATATCTACTGTCTGGCTGCGTCGTTGTACTATGCAGTAACAGGGCAACGTCCCACTCCGTCTTTTGACCGTAAGTATGAGGGCGTGGAATTAAAGGCACCAAAGCAACTGGTTCCTAGTATTAGTGATGGGTTGAATCAGGCAATTCTCAAGGGGATGGCGTTAGAGGCGCAAGACCGCCCTCAATCGGTGCAGGAATGGTTGCAACTGTTGCCCCAGGAAGCACAAATACAGCGACAAGAGCGAGCAATTGAACAGCCAATTCTCGCTCAGAAAAAGGCGGAGTATCAGAAACAACAACCTACTCCCACACTCCTATCCAAATTACTAGATCAGATTGATGACCTTAGTTCTGAACGGGGCGTAGACTACACAAATCTGCGAGATTTACTAGCATCAGGGCAGTGGAAAGAGGCAGATAGAGTTTCTCTATCTGTCATGCTCAGGGCAGCTAATCGAGAACGAGAAGGCTATCTCGATACCATATCCATCAAAGAATTTCCCTGCAAAGATTTACGTACAATTGACCGCCTCTGGGTAAAATACAGCAACGGGTGCTTCGGCTTTAGTGTTCAAAGGTGTCTCTGGGAAAGTGGGGGTGGTAAACCTGGCAAATACGACAGGAGAATTTACAGAAAGTTTGGGGAGCGCGTGGGTTGGCTAAAGTGGGAAAATAAATGGCTGGGGCTGAAGAAAGAGGAGCAATGGTTGAGTTACAGTGAAATCACCTTCGACCTCAATGCACCCCAAGGCCATCTACCTAGGGCATGGGCGGGAAGGGGGGAGAATTTGAGGTTAATGGGAACGGTTTTGGAGATTGAGTTTGTGGGAGGGGGGATTGCGGGATGTGTAAGCTCTCTCTGCTCTCGCGTCGAGACTTGTAAATTGTAAGAGCCAAGGGTTCAGATTTCTGTAAAGATTTTCTACAGAGACGATTTCCACGATACCACGCGGTTTCTAGCTTTCCGATACCTGGCACTGCGAAAGCATCACCCCTGCTGCCTGCGGGTTGTAACAATTGGCAAAGACAAACTTTTCTGCCACCTCCTGTATCTCCGAGTCAGGTGTCTCCCACTGCGCCCAAGGAAACGCTATCTGTCCTGGTGAAGACTTCTTCGGTTTCCCCTTGTTAATCTTCAATCGGAGCTAACAACTGACTCCCCCAATGATTTCTCTTCTCAGGCTTCGGTTGGGTTCTATATTTTTTACAGTCACGATATCTGGAATTAGGATATCCAATGACCAAGCGAATAGGATTTAGAATTAGTCATATTTAAGATCGGGCGAATAGAATGAAGCTGTTGGCGAATTAGTGAAGGGTCAAGCCCCACACCCCATGTGAGAAGACAAACAGCTTCGTCTCATCAGAGGATTTAGTCACAAAAAATGAGAAATTGTGAGTTACTGGTATTGTTTGGACTCAAGCGATGACCCTTCAACCTAGTGATTGGACAATTATCCCAACTCAAACAGCCCAAATTGCACGGGCAGCATTTCCGAAAGGAAACATCTACATGAGGATGCGAGATGAATTAGGGGTGTTGTACTGTGACAGTGATTTTGTCACCTTATTCAGAGCTGATTGTGGTCAACCTCCGATATCGCCAGCACAGCTAGCTTTAATCACAATCATGCAATTTGCTGAAGGTTTAAGCGATCGGCAAACGGCGGATGCCGTCAGAGCAAGGCTTGACTGGAAGTATGCCTTAGGGCTAGAGTTAACCGACCCAGGCTTTGATTTTTCGGTGTTAAGTGAATTTCGCTCTCGTCTGATTAAGTCAGGACGGGAAAGCCAGTTGCTAGAGCAAATGCTCAAGTGCTTTGTGCAAAAAGGTTTAATTAAAGCCAGAGGGAAAGCGCGGACTGACTCAACTCATGTCTTAGCAGCTATCCATCAGTTGAACCGCATAGAATGTGTGGCAGAAACATTGCGCCATGCGTTGAATGAATTAGCAACAGTTGCTCCTGAGTGGCTCTCTAAGCAAGTGAGTAGGGATTGGTTTGACCGTTATGGGTCGAGATTAGAGCAATCTCGCTTACCCCAAACTAAACAAGAACAGCAGCAATTAGCGATCGCTATTGGCTGCGACGGTCATCAATTATTATCAGCCATCTATGATGAGAAGACCCCAAAGCCATTGCGGCAACTGCCCGGTGTGGAAATCCTGCGTCGTGTTTGGCTACAGCAATATTATCAGGAAGCCGGAGTAGTGCAATGGCGCACTAAGGATAACTTACCACCTTACAAACAGTTGATTTTCTCCCCTTATGACCCTGAAGCTCGCAATCGCACGAAACGCGATGTGAATTGGACTGGGTATACCGTGCATTTAACTGAAACCTGTGAAGAGGACAAGCCGCATCTGATTACCCATGTTGAAACTACTCCCGCCGCCACTGGCGATGTAGAAATGACTGGCATAATTCATCAAGCGCTGGCAGATAAAGACCTGTTGCCAGGGGAGCATCTGGTGGACACTGGCTATGTTGATGCCGAGCATCTGCTTAGCAGTCGAGATAAGTATGACCTTGACCTGGTCGGGCCTGTACCTTCTGACACGAGCTGGCAAGCCCAAACTGGTCAAGGTTTCGACTTATCTTGTTTTCAAGTTGACTGGGATGCCAAACGAGTTACCTGTCCTGTGGGATGTCAAAGCCACTCTTGGCGTTCGTACTCTGACAATTATGACAATCCTGTGGTCAGGGTACGATTTCGCTCCCGTGATTGCCGCGCTTGTTCCAGCCGTTCCCTGTGTACTCGCTCTCCTAAGCTGTCTCGTGTTTTGACTCTACGACCAATGGCTCAACACCTTGCTCTTAGCGCCGCACGCGAGCGCCAAACTACTACCTCCTTTAAGCGGCGCTATGCCAAGCGGGCTGGAGTAGAGGGCACCATCTCTCAAGC
>JAIUYC010000038.1 GCA_020216575.1 Coleofasciculus sp. S288
ACAACCTGAATCGTTCGCTGGTTAACACTGGGTTGGGTTTGCAGCGTCCCACCCAAACAGGAAACGGTGAAAAATAGGTTGCCCAGGATAGACTCTATCCAATTTTTGGGATTGTGACTCGTCAGATTCGTGGTTGGAACAATCGCTTCGAGTGCAACCGCGTCTTGTGTGTAGATGAGCCGACAATAAGCACATTCAATTTTATTGAGGATTTCTGCTGCCTGTAGAAATACATAAGCTACAGCTAGGCTTAAGAGTTGCTCAGTTCCAACAAGGGTTAATCGGGCAGAACTGAGGATGCCGACGAGTTGATCGGATAGCGTAAGGTGGTTAAATGTAGGACTGAGAGTTGAAGAGAGCCAGTTCTGCTTTTCCTTCTGATACTGTAAGGCTGTATCTAATGCGATCGTCACAATTGTGCAGAGCGTCTGCAAAATTTCTAGAAATTCTGGCTCCATTTCATGGTGGCTAAAGGTTGCCAGTACTCCAACCACTCTGTCTTTAACTGCTAAGGGATAACCTGCAAATCCACGAATATTATTGGCAGTTGCCCACTCTCGATTCCCCACCCAAGGTTCAGCAGCTAAGTTATTGCTCAAAAAGGAAACCCGATTCTGGGCAATTTTGCCGACTTTATAGGCTCCCATTGGGATTCGAGCAAACGAGCCATTGGTATGGGTATACAACCCCGATGAAGCAACCAGTTTCAGGGTTGTTTGGTCGGGTTCTAGAAGCCAAATCCGGGCAAAGGCACAATCAAATTTTTCAACTAAACCATCGGTTACCCGACGTGCAATCTCCTCTGGTTCCACACATCCAGAGAAGCCTTGAGCAATCTCGTTCCCTTGCTGTAAATCAAACAGGATTCGAGTTGGATCGAGTAATCCTGTCAGCGAGTCAGGCATCTGAATGTCAACTAGAGTCTTACCCTAATTGAGGCGTAGATTTACACCTGTGCTCTGTATCTCAAGCTACAAAAGTCAGTAGACCGAAACCTTTTGTGATTGCCTACGGCACAGCGAAGCTCGTCGCGCTGTCCCCGCTCCTCTAAAAAAGTAGCTTAGGGATATTTGTCCATAAAACTACGAACTGTCAATCTCCCTGTTCGTAAGGAATCTGCAACAGTTCCACCGCTTTCTGCTTCGCCACCTCCCCTCGGCGGTCATATTTAGAGGTCGTCAGCGGTGAGGCATGACCTGCCAATTGAGAAACCGTCACTAAGTCTGCCCCTGCTTCCAGCAAATCGCTGATAAATGTCCTCCGGCAATCATGGGGAGAAAAAGAATCTACAGAGCTTTGGAGTGCTCGTTTTTGCAAAATATACAGCACGGCTTGGTCAGTCAACCGTCGCGGCATTACCCGATTGCCCTTGCTGATGGGATACAACAAGGGTCCGGCTTTTACCCCTCTAACCTTGAGCCAATCGGCTACCACCCGACGACCACTGCTGGGTAGGTACACCGTCCGGTCTTTGTCACCCTTACCTCCACGCACCTTCAGCGCACCCGTATTGGGGTCAAAGTCCTTCAAGTCCAGAGACACCACCTCACTCCGACGCAACCCCGAACCCAACAGAATTGCCAGCAGGGCTGCATCACGAACCCCACTCTTGCTTGAATCGTTTCGGCAAACCTTCATCAGGGCAGCAATCTCTGACTTGTTGAGTGCCCTACCCCGTAACTCCTTGCTGCCTTTAACGCTCTCAATATCAACCGCCTCAGCGTAATCAATTGCCGACATCAGCTTCAGCTTCTTAGCCTCCTTCAAAACCCTTCTGAGGGCGCACAGCATTTGGTTTACTGTTGTTGGAGCAAACTGTTCTACCAAGACTGCCCTCACTGCCGCCGTGTGCTGATATCGCAGTTGACCCCAATCCAGGGTAAGGGCATCGCAACAACCAGAAGTCAGGAGGTTCGCGATAAGATCCAAACAACGCCTCATGGTTTTCTTCGACCGAGGACTTAGCTTAGAGAGATACACCAATGCCGGCTGTTGGGTCAGCGGTGGGGGTGCCTTCAGTTGCAGGGGTTGGTCTTTTGATTGGAGTTCAAACGTATCGAGCGCATCACTCATTCCGGAGGTTCAGGAGGGACTGGGCAAGCTTTCCCTCACTTTACTGCTATTGAGCGCTATCTGTAGGAAATGTTAACTAGATCGAACAGTAGCCTATCCACTTTCAGAAGGGAGATTGGGTGGCAGAAGCCTTTAAGAGCAACAATCGGAGCCATAGCGCCCAAATCGAGAATTATCAAAGCTTTAAGCTTTCATAACCAGACGGTTACTTATTCAAAGTGTAGTTATCAAAAGTAATTCTGGCACGACAAAAGCGTGTCGGTTTGCACATCAGTTGAAATTTTTGCCACGGACTGACGGCACTTTCAGCCCTGTGATTTGCACATAAGATGAAAAGCCTTGACGCATAATTAACTTAGCTTTGTTGTTAATCCCCTCCATCACGCCACTGGTGGTACGACTAATAAAATAGTTACAAATGCCCTCTAGATGGTTACGAATTGTCTGTGCGGCTTTGGGATAAAATACCTGAGCTTGAACTAGCCATTTTTTCATTCGATTCAAGCCTGAACTCACGGTTTTACTGGTTTCGTATGGGAAACAGCCTGCTGCAAGTGTAGTCAGCCATAACTTGAGAAGATAACTATGAGCGCAAAGGCGATGACTGTTGGGTCAGTAGTGTCTGTGCGGCGCTATCCAATCAAATCGATGCAGGGGGAGGAAATTAACGGAGCGGACATTAGCGATCGCGGTATTCTCGGCGATCGCGCTTATGCACTGATGGAGCAAACCACAGGACATATTGCCAGCGCGAAACACCCACGTAAATGGAGCAAACTCCTAGAGTGCCGAGCCACGTTTGTCGAGCCTCCGCAACTGGGCAAGCCTTTGCCACCTGTTTGGATTACGCTACCTGATGGTGCCGTGATTTGCAGCAGTCAACCGGATATTGATCGCGTTCTGTCGCATGTACTGGAACGAGATGTGACGTTGTTAGCACAAGCACCCGCAAACCCCACCCGTGAAGCCGATAGGACACCGATTGATGACTCCTCACATCAGGAAACAATCCAGCAGGAACCTATTGCATTGGCAGCGCCCGTTGGTACGTTTTTCGACTATTCGACTCTCCACATTCTGACAACGGCAACGGTAAATCGATTCAGGGAACTTTACCCCGCAGGACAGTTTGAAATGCGTCGGTTTCGTCCCAACCTTATGGTATCACCGGATGGCGATGAACGAGACTTCATCGAGAATCATTGGCTGGGAAGCGTAGTTACGATTGGAACCCAAACTCAACTCAGCATCATCGATCCATGCCCCCGTTGTGTGGTGACAACTCTGCCACAAGCGGATCTGCCACGCGATCCAGGTATTTTGCGAACTGTGGGACAGTATAACCGAGTAGCCAGCGTTACCCTTGCCCCTGGTGTTATTTTTCCAGCCGTTGCAGGAGTGTATGCGAGCGTACTTCACCCAGGAAGAATTTGCCGGGGAGATTTAGTGGGCTTACAAGGAGAAAGCTAAATTTTTGTACGGCTTCCCCCTTGACTCTGACGCAACGTAAGACTTCTACCATGAACGTATCACGCTTGATGGTCTTACCAGCAGCAAGGAGAAAACAAATGCAACCCATTGCCATGAAAGTCGGCGATCTGGCTTCACAGACAGGCGTTTCCGTTCGGACATTGCACTATTACGACGAGATCGGGTTGCTCTCACCCTCTCAACGAACTCAAACAGGTTATCGACTGTATACCGAAGCTGACATTATCCGGTTGCAGCAAATTGTATCGTTACGGCAAATCGGCTTCTCCTTGGAACAAATCCGAGAGTGCTTGGAGCAGAGTCAGTTCTCACCCCACCATGTAGTGCAACTACACCTCTTGCGGTTGAAGGAGCAGATGGAATTACAGCAGCAGCTTTATCAACGCCTAGAAGCGATCGCAACTCATCTGCAAGCCTCAAAGACAATCGACCTGAAGGAATTCATACAATTAATCGAGATGACGATGATGATAGAAAACTACTACACCCCACAACAACTAGGCTATCTCAAACAAAGACGAGAAATGCTCGGCGAGGAGCGAATACGGCAAGTTGAAGCCGAATGGCAAGAACTGATTGCCCAGGCTCGAACTGCCATGCAAAACGGCGTTGACCCAACCAGTGAAACGGTGCAAGAATTAGCTCGACGCTCACAAGCACTGATTCAAGAATTTACCGGAGGCGATGCAGGAATTGAGCGATCGCTCAACCAGATGTACCAACAAGAAGGAGCCGAAGCTGCCAGTCGAGGAGCGATGGATTCAGCCGTGATGGAATATATGAGTCGGGCTCGGGCAGCTCTAGAGTAACCTGAGTCGTGAGGGAAGCAGGGGTGATTCATTTTCCCGAAGCCCGTCAGGGACTTAAGTCCCTGCCTAATAGCCCAAGTCGTCTAAAGACGACTCAACTGCTGATTAGACCTCTTGCAAAAGTAAAAAAGCAATCAACAAGGATGGCGATAGAGTCAAAGACAATCCCTTTCCCCTTTACCCTTTTCCCCTTACCCTGACTTGGAGCAAGAAGTCTATTATAGCGGTTTGCAAGTTGGTTGAATAGGGAGCATTTCACCTTTGCAGATCGATCCTTTGCCCTCACCCCCAGCCCCTCTCCCAATCCTGGGAGAGGGGAGCAAGACTCCAGTCTCCCTTCTCCCAAGTGTGGGAGAAGGGGTTAGGGGATGAGGGCTTCCCATCGGTGACATGCTCCTGTTTCTCTGACTCCTTTAAGATACAAGGGGCGGGTTTATCAAGATTTAGGCTTCTCCACCCAAATATTTATAAACTCGCCCCTACTGTATTCCATCAAGTCACAAAGGGAGCATCCCAATTTCGTAAGAAGACAACTCACCGCTATCATAATGGCATTGCTGCTTGCAATCTTCAGTGCGGGTACTCTCACTCAAGATGAAGAGTTTTTGGGATGTATCTCAAAAGCAGATTGAGAGCGATAGAAACAAGCATCAAATTCCATTTTTGAGTTAGCGTTAATTCCTACTTAACATCCAAATCCGTCACACTTTTCCATTCTTCCTCCACCCCATATTGTTGATAATGCTGACAGCGATTTATATATAGCATTGCTGCTTTATCATGAGGATTAATTGCTAAAATATCTTCAAACATTTTTATTGCTTTCACAAAGTCTTGACAATTATAAGTCACGATCGCTTGCTCAAATTTTGTCTTTATTTCACTCTTTAACCTATGGGCTAATTCCAGGTCTTCCTGATACAATTCATAGACAGCAACGGGTTCATTTTTCCCTTTGACTCGGGCGCGATCGAGCAATCGATAGCTATAGGTTTGTAAGTCTGATAATCTAGATAGAGTATGTTCGCTGACTAAAATACCCGCGCCATAATACTTGGTTAATCCTTCCAAACGCGAGGCTAAATTCACCGCATCTGCAATCACGGTTGTTTCCATACGTTCCGATTCTCCAATGGTTCCCAGTATTAAATTTCCTGTGTGCAAACCAATCCCGATAGAAATGGGAGGATAACCTTGCTGCTGTAGATATTCGTTGTAGAGAGTGACTTCTTTTTGCATAGCTAGTGCTGCTTGGACAGCATCATCGGCTGATTCGGGAAACAACGCCATAATCGCATCGCCAATATATTTATCAATAAAGCCATTATGTTCGCGAATTAAGGGACTCACTCGACTTAAATAGGAATTGATAAAATTAAATGTTTCTTGAGGAGACATCTCTTCTGATAAAGTTGTAAATGAGCGAATGTCAGAAAACAAGATAGTCATTTCTTGCTGAACTTGGTCGCCTAGTTTTACGTCAATAATGCTTTCTTTTTCTAAAAATTTCAGGAACTCATGAGGGACAAAGCGATTGTAAGATAAGGTGTTTTTTGCCAGATTGAGATGAGTTTTGATACGAGAGAGCATTTCCCGTTTTTGAATCGGCTTGCACAGATAATCGTTGGCTCCTAATTCAAAGCCTTCCACAATATCTTCCACTTGGTTTTTCGCAGTCAGCATGACAATGGGTAGTTCGTGTGCGGGATAGCGCAAGCGGATTTGTTGACAGACTTCATAACCCGTCATCTGAGGCATCATGATGTCGAGTAAAATTATGTCAGGTATAAAACCATTTTCTATTAGTTCCAGGGCTTCTTGACCGTTACTAGCTTCGTTGAGGGTGTAATCGTAGAGAGAAAGAGTGTTTACTAGTACCTGACGATTAACGGGTTCATCATCGACGATTAAGACTTTGAACTGTTTGCCCTGAGGAATTTGGTTTTGTAAATTTTTGCTGGTGATTAATTCTAGGTTGATGTTGTCAGAGATAGCGGGAATTTCTGGAGTTAATGCAACTTGGCTATGGGAGGTGGGTAAGGTAAAAGTAAATTGGGAACCTTCTCCTACTTTTGAATTAACGCTAATTTCACCGCCGTGTAGTTCCACGAGTTGTTTGGTAACAGCTAGTCCTAACCCTGTACCACCGTAAACTCTGGCGGTAGAACCCTCGGCTTGTTCAAAGGATTCAAAGATGCTGTCAAATTTATCTGATGGGATGCCAATCCCAGTATCGGAGATGGTAATGGCTAGATAACGATTACTCTTAGGCTGTGTTTTCTCTCTCCTCGTTTCTAACCTCTCTCCTTGATAAGAGGGGATTAGGGAGGTAGGGAGTTGGCGGGCATATACCAATTCTGCTGATACTTCTACAGTACCAGACAGCGTAAATTTAATGGCATTGCCTACCAGGTTATACAAAATTTGTTGCAAGCGATTTTCATCAGCTTCTGCGGGCGGTAAATCTGTTGGAATGGCGTTAATCAGTTGCAAGTTTTTGCTTTTTGCACAGGGCTGGCTGGTGATTAAAACTAGGTTAGTAATGGCACGGATATCTACAGGTTTAAGTTGCAGTTCTAAGTTATTGTGTCGAAGTTTGGAAAAGTCGAGAATATCATTAACTAAGTTAGCCAAACGGCGACCACTAGAGATAATCAATTGGAGGTTAGTTTGTGTAGGTTGGGGAAGTTCTCCAGTTGCACCATCGATCAGGGATTCGGCGATACCAATAATGCCGTTGAGAGGGGTGCGGAGTTCGTGGGACGTGTTGGCAAGAAATTCGTTTTTGAGTTTGTCTAGGCGTTTTAACTCTTCGTTGTGCTGCTCTAATTTTTCAAAGGATTGCTGAAGTTGTCCTGCCATAAGGTTGAACGAATTAGCCAATTTATCTAATTCGTTAATCCCTTTGATGTCTACATTTTGGTCGAGTTGTCCACTGGCAATGGCAAAAGAGGCTTGGTTTAATTGGAGAATGGGGCGGGTAATTCTGCGAGAGGTTAGGATACCAAGCGCGATCGCAACTCCTAACGCTACCAAAGACAGTAGGATGGTGTTGCGGGTGTTGGCATTAATCTGCGCCATGAAGTCCGACTCTGGCATCGCCGTGACAATCAGCCAATCTAAGCCATATTTATCCTTGTAGGGAGTGACGAGGAGAAATTGTCGCTGTCCCTGGTTGATGTAGGTGAATTGCTGTGTCTTTCTCACAGTTTGCCAGAACGTTCCATAATAAACGCTTTCCCAGTCTCTCCAATGTGTAGGTTTTGGAGGAAGTTACTGATTTGAGTAAGACTGATATCTATCGTAAGTAACCCTTGTAGCTGATGGGCATTATTATAGAGAGGAGAACCCAGGACAACGGTCATTTGTTTTGGCTCGGTTTCCCAGGCGTTGATGGAAGTCCAAATGGTTTTACCTGCTGCGATTATCTCTCTGAGTGGAGGAATATTGAAGAATTTCTCTCCGCCCTCTCCTTTTCCAAACTTGACTTCACTTTGCGGATTGCCAACTTCATCGGGAGCGATAGAAAATACATCGTCAGGATGCTCCTTTACGATCCAGGCGATTTCACGTCTTCCCTTAAAAGTTCCAGCACCTATATATTCCTTCGCTTTCGGATCGCTGTAATTTCCATAATTGACATAATAATTGACATAGGTAAAACCAAACGCCTGAGTTTGATTCCAAAACACCTTTCCCGTCGTCTTAAAATCAGCAACATTCAAGGTTCCTGCCTTGATAGCTCGCAAGTTCATCTCCTGCACTTTTCTAGGAACATCTAGATAATGGTCAACTTGCTCTTCAATGCGTGAGTTGACTTCATTCAAGAGCTGATTAGCGAGGTTATTGACTGCTTTTTGACCATTGCGAAATGAGAGATATCCCACTAAACCAACTGCACCAACTACCTGAATAACGAAGGGAACTACAAGTACAATGCGTAGGGGAACTTTACCAGTAACCAGGGAAAGTGATCGAGTCAAAGATTTTAATAACATCAGTCGTCCTACTCTTGAAAGAGGGATGAAATTCACAACATCAGACCTAGACCAAGGTGGCGGCAGATTGCTACTGTAATCGATGAAATAGTCGTACCCCGCTGGGTCGTACATTGCATAGACTAGCTGTTGCAAATCCACTACCAGCTCGGAATCTTATGCGTGCAAGAAAAATTATTGCTTTCTAAAAAAGCTTACAGTTGCGATACTAAGCGTTCAGGACTTACGCACGCTAAACGGAATTTGGGGTATTGGAGCTACTCTTAGATCCTCCCAATCCCCCGATAAATTGCGGGGCTATACGTAAGTCTTGGCGTTATGAGGTGAGATGCAGCCAATACTATATATTTGAGCAGCGCCAGCACCACCTTCCCGGCGTAGCGTACCCCTTGGTTCGCCCCACTTCCACTGGCCTTACTGTACACGATCTTAGCCTACGGGAAAATAGGCTCATAGCTCAAGGATGTGGAGAGGGACAGTTCTTAGACTCTGACCCGTCTCTTGACACATTCGTAGTACTAATACGGCTAATATCGTCTCTGGATGAATATGATCATGACCGACTTGCAACTCTAGATTGAGTTTCTGCTGTGTCTCCCAATCCAAAAACAGGGTGTGAAACTTCCCCTCAAACGTCGCCTCCTCTTCCACAATCTTCAATAAGCGACGACTCAGGCGAGTCTTTCCCATCCCCCCTTCCCCGTAGAATAGCAGCACATCCGGCAAATCCTTCTCGACGGGTTTTGCTCTAGGAAACACAGGCGTTTGCAGGATTTGTATCAGACTTTTGTGGTGTTGTCGCAAAACCTGCCGAAACTTTTCCTGTTCTTCCGTCCGCGCCAGAAATAGTTCCCCTGCCATTGACTTTTGTCCCGCTTCTGTGCAGTTATAGAGATCGTCACTTGCGCTTGTGTAAGAAACTCTGGATTAGCTTGAGGGAATGGCTGTTGATGAATTGAATAGGATTCACCCATGCGACTCCAAAGTTCCTCGGTGATGTGGGGTGCAAAGGGAGCTAACATCAACACATAGGACTTGATTTCTGCTTGAGAAAGATGTTCTTTGGCTTCCAATGTGTTGAGATAACTCATCAAGGTGGCGATCGCAGTGTTGTACTTCAAGGCTTGAATATCTGCTCTCACCTTGTAAATGGTTTGATGCAACCCGCGTTGAGATTCTACATCCAATTCATTGGATTGGATCGAGTCTTGATGTCTCATCGCCAATTGCCAAACCCGATTCAAAAAACGCCGTATTCCTGCAATCCCGCGATCGGAGAAATCGCCTCCTTGGTCATAAGGACCCAAAAACATCAAGTACGTTCGCAATGTATCTGCACCATATTCCTCAATGTACTGGTCGGGATTCACCACATTCCCCTTAGATTTACTCATCCCAGTCCAAATGTTCCAAATTATCCAACAAGCGTTGGGCATAGCGGGTAATCTTGAAAAACCATTGCTCCAATTCACGTTGGATTGCGATCGCATTACAGCGTTCACATTCCCCTGCAATCACTTGCTCATCCGCCAATACGGTTTTGCAGGACGGACACCAATTGACCGATGCTTTCTTGCGTTCAGCTAATCCGGCTTTGAACAACTGCAAGAAAATCCACTGCGTCCACTTGTAATATGCCGGACTGGTGGTTTGAATTTCGTGATTCCAGCAGAAGCGATCGCCAATGCGCTTCAACTGCGTTTCTCGAAATCGTTCAACATTCCGTGCCGTTAATTGATTGGGATGAATCCCTTTCTTAATTGCAAAGTTCTCGCTATGAATGCCAAAGGCATCAAATCCCATCGGTTCAAAGACATCCCTGCCGTTCATCGCCATAAAGCGACCGTAGATGTCCGAGCCCGTGTAAGCATACACATTCCCGACGTGCAACCCCTCTGCCGATGGGTAGGGAAACATCATCAAATTGTAGAAAGGGCGATGCTCTGGAGAAGCTCTGTCAATCGCTCTAGCTATATCGGTTTCGTAAATCTGTGTCTGCTGCCAAACAGCTTGCCATCGAGCTTCAATAGAGCGGTGATCGTAAATCTCAGACGGTTGATGATTTGCCGGATCAACACGATCCGGATTTACAGGTCCCAGTGATACATTTTGTGAATCCTCTTCTTTGTAGTGCGATTGTAGCATCAAGAATGCTTTAGGTCAAACTTGCAATTTCAACTTAAACCTTAAAAAGCCCAATGAGCAGGGCGATAGGTGCTGCAAGTAACATCCACATCGTAGGTTGCAAACCATACTGTTGAGCAACCCAACCCAGCGCCAACGGGGTTAAACCACCCACGAAACCCGCCAGGTTGTTGAGTGTCATGACGGTACCGCTCTGCCCCGGCATCGCTGTGTACAATCGCCCCTGAAGAATGGAGTACCAACCTGCATTTAGGAACCCCAGAAAGCCGAGAATAATCAATTTGACATTGAGATTGGGTACAACCAAAAAAGCTGGGTAAAGACACAAAACAATCATGGCGCTAACTCTCAAATAAGCGATTCCTTGCACTCGTTCAAGTAAGGGAATGAGGAGAAAATCTCCGAGTAAGCCAAACCCCAACCAGATGGTGATAGCAAAACTCGCCTGCGTGTTGCTTGCACCCACGACATCAACAAAATACAGTGCTAAAAAACCACGCAGAACATCTAACATTAAATCCGAAAATTGCAACAACGTTAACCAACGTAGTACGTTGCGTCGTTTTAAGGCGTTGATAGCTTGACAGATACCATCGTTGAAACTCTGTATTGGCTGCTCAACTCCAGATGAGGCGGTTAGAGTTGCGCTGGGATACTTCCACAAGATTCCTACCAGTAATACCGTTAGTACCGCCAAGATTAAAAAGACACTTCGCCAACTTTGATTTAATGCTAT
>JAIUYC010000039.1 GCA_020216575.1 Coleofasciculus sp. S288
CTCAAGTCCGTACTGTATTGCAAGTATTGTTGCGTGCAATACTCGTAAAGCCAAGCTAAACTCTGATTTTTCAGATACTGATACTCCGGTGGAGCTGTTTGATAAGCCTTTTCAAACATCATGAGCATTTGTTTTTCTATTCCCTCAATTTTTGAGGTCATTGAGCTAGAAGACTGACGATAATAAATTTGATGCTTGCGAACTAAAACAAAAGGCCAGTGAGCAGCTAATCGCCGATAAAAGTCCCAATCGGCACAGTGAGGAAAAGTAGAATCAAACTCTCCGACAGAGTCAATCGCCTTCCTCCGAATTAAGGGGTTCGATCCATGGGCAAGGAAATTTTCGACTAGTAACTTAGGATAAACATTCCCTTCAAAAAATATCGGTGGACTTGGAGCCACAGAGCCTTCTTGCTCATACATAAAGTAAGTCCAGCTATAAGCAACTCCTGCATCAGGACGCTGTTGCAAAGCGGCTAATTGTAGTTCTAATTTGTCAGGTGTCCACAAGTCGTCAGCATCGAGAAAAGCAATAAATTCTCCAGTAGCATGAGAGAGTCCGCGATTGCGAGCTACGCATACACCTCCGTTTTCGTAAGAAAACACTTTTAATCGCTCATCTTTAATACTCTGGACTAGTTCTAGAGTTCGGTCTTTTGAGCCATCATCAATTATGATTAACTCAAAATCAGAGAAGGTTTGATTTTGTGCCGATTTAATAGTATCCAGAATGGTGCGATCGGCGTTGTAGGCAGGAGTTATAACAGATATTGTTGGCATAATTTACTAAACTGCATGATTGCTAAACGGTATAAAAATCCAGCTTTTTACAAGGCGTCTAATCAGCCCTTGAGTATATTCTTCTAAGAGAATTTTTGGCTGTATTAAAACCGCTCTTGTTAACTTTACAGTAGCTAATTTCACATCATTTAACTTATGACCACCATACTTTAAGTATTGCTGAGCTGCATACTTGTAAACCCAAGATAGACTTTGTTTTTTCAGAAACTGTAGGTTGAGTGGTGCAACTTGAAAAGCTCTTTCTATGACAATAAGAAGATATTTTTCCATGACCTCAACTTTGGAGGTCATTGAACTTAAAGATTGGCGATAAATAACTTGGGACTTTGGTACTAAAATGAAATTCCATTTTGCTGCCAGTCGCAGATAATAGTCCCAATCTTCACAAGATTTCAGGGTAGGATCGAAAAATCCTACAGACTCTATAGCTCGTTTGCGGATTAAAGGATTCGACCCATTGTGCAGAAAGTTTCTCACCAACAAATCAGCATAGACATTTCCTTCAAAAAAGTTAGATTCATCGGCGTATGAGTATTCGTCCTCTTCATACTTGAAATACGTCCAGCTGTAAGCAACTCCTGCTTCTGGATGCTGCTGTAAGGCGGCTAGTTGTAGTTCTAATTTGTCAGGTGTCCATAAGTCATCTGCATCAATAAAGGCAATAAACTCTCCAGTTGCATGAGAGATACCGCGATTGCGAGCGACTGGTAAGCCACCATTTTCATAAGAGAATATTTTCAAGCGTTCATCTTGAACACTCTGAAGTAGCTCTAGAGTTCGGTCAGTTGAGCCATCATTAATGACAATGATTTCCAAATCTGAGAAAGTTTGTTGCTGAACCGATTTGATGGTTTCTAATATGGTACGTTCAGCATTATAAGCAGGGATGACAACAGATATAGTTGGCATGAATCTCACCTTTATCAAAATTTATTCAAGTGCCTATTTCAATTTTTTTATTTCCTAATAGCCATTTAACTATGATGTATACTACCTTCTTCTTGAGGTTTCTTGCCTGATTCAAAAGCCTTTGCCCAATTGTCAGATGAGTTGGTTCTAATAAGGATTTATCGAGCGCTTCTTCGCGCCAAACTCTCGCACTTGCTGAATTTGGCAAAGCCAAGGCTGAGATAAATTCATCGCGCAGTTGTTCGACTGCCTTGATAGCCCGATCGCGACAGTTCCTGGCTTGGAAGTGCGCTTCCTCGGTTTGACAGTAATCAAATGCTTTGTGCAACGCTTCGTCTGTGAGATTGTCAATTGAAAACACCAGAGGCCAACCCAGTGTTTTTGCCTGACACATCAGCTTGGCTCCTCCAGAAATGGCATCTATAGCGATAGCAGGAACACCATTTTTGAGAGCTAACACAGTACCGTGTAAGCGTGTAGTTACCACGAAATCCATGCGGGCAATGAGCGATTCGACTTCAGCTGCGGTGCGAAGATTTGTGGTATTGGGATCTAGACCCGTATCTATAGGAACTGCTACCATTTCCCGCGAGGCAATGAGTCGGTTAATGGCTTCATTTGCGACTTCATGCTTGCCTTTACCTTTGTATTCCTGTTGTGGATGAACCAAAATCACACCCACAATAGGCACTTTCTTTTGCTGTGAAAGGAAGGTAATGTCTGGACGCGAACAAGCAGAACTGTCCCTTTCGACAAGGATATCAAAGGGATTCCAAACGTCAATTGGCTCGATCATGGATAGGTCGAGACCAATGAGGCGACAGGAACTGAAGTGTTGCACAAATTCAGTGGTTAAGTTCATATACGGGAAAGGACCGCAGACAAACACAACGTGCGAATAAGTACTGGGAGCGACTGAACACCAATCAACACCACCCGTGAAGGGAGGAGCAAGTGCCACGTCATAGGAATGACCAGCGCTCTCTAGCCATTCGCAGGCAAGATCTCGTGCCATCAAATCGCCAGCGGTGACGTTGCATTTCTCAAAACTAAACCAACCTGCTACAAGTGTCTTCATTGATATATCTCCTTGAGGGTCTGTAAACGAAATTTTACTTTCAGCCTACTTATCTAATTTTCTTCTTCTACAGAAGAAAATTGTTTTTCACTAAAGACATAACTTATTACCAAAGTAGCGAATAAAGGAACTGCGAGTAATTGGTAAATAAGAACTGATATGGCTACCCAAAAGATTCCAAATTGTACGGAGAATAGGATGACGATTGCGAAGATAATTGTATTTATCAATGACCAGTAAAGCGTGATGTGGGGCTTACCTATAGCATTGAGTAAATAATAACTAGCACTTCCGAGAGGCATCGGCAAGGCTGAAAGGCAAATTGACATCAAAATTGGAATTGCCATCACCCATTTTTGACCAAAAACAATGGGTACGTAAAACGGCGCTAACATCGACTGGAGAAGAATGAGGGGAGCGATAATTGTATAAGTCTTTTTAAGACTACCCCAAAAACGTTTTTTCAATTCCTGAATGTTAGTGCGTGCTTCACAAAAATAAGGAAATAAAGCCAAATTAAAGGTATTAATCACATTAAGACTAATTCCTAAACCAGCATTGAAAGCAAAATAGTAAACTCCTAGTGCCTCAACTCCCATAAATTTACCGACTATCAAGTAATCTATGTTCATCCTCAGCCGATTTAAAATCTCAACACCGAGCAGATTTTTGCCGAAATTGATGATTTCTTGCCAGTGTTCTAGATTAAAAGTTTTAGGAGGTCGCCACGGATGATTCATCCAGGTGATTGCAATCCATACGAAAGTCGTGAGAACCATAGCCCAGACTATTGACCACACCCCCATGCCTAGAAGTGCCAGAATTACGATGATCGTATTGCTGACAAGTGACTGTATGGCATTGCAAAGTGCCGTAATTTTCAGACGGTTTTCTCGTTCTATTAAGGCAGAGTTAACCAGGAATAACGGAAACATCAAGTAGGTTAATGCAGCCGTGCAAAGGGGCCAAATAAGCTGATTATTTTCATAAAAACGGGCGATGAGAAATGCTGCACTGCACTGAAGAAAAAAAACCCCGCCACAGATAATCCAATTCAGCCAATAGGATGTGTCAGCAAAAGTTTTGATATCCTTTTCGTCAGCCTGAATAATCTTTGCCCCAATTCCACCTCTAAGAGTAAAAACATTGGCAAAGTCAAAGGTGGTATAAATAACCGCCATTAGCCCGTAATCTTCAGGACTGAACATGCGAGCTAGAGTAACCGTCGTTCCTAGGCGAAAGATACGATTAGTTAGCTCGGCTCCACCCAGCCAGCCCACATTACGAGTAAATTGACTGGATGTTAAGTGCTTTAGCTTAGTAATTAACATTAGTTGGCTAGCCTATTTGTCTAGGTGCTAGGGTTTAAGAGAACATCCCGCAGTTGCTTGCCAATGACCTCTGGCGAAAAGCAACTCTCGGCACGGCGACGGGCATTTTCACCCAACTGACGACTCCAAGCCTCATCGTCCAATATTCGACCAAGCGCTAATGCTAAGGCCTTCGCATCGCTACGAGGAACGACTAGCCCACCGGATGCTTCACCTTCTTCGAGAATGTCGGGGACGCCAGGAGCATCTGCGGCAACTACAGGTAAGCTACAGGACATCGCTTCAATCGGCGCGACTGGGAAACCTTCTAAGCGAGATGGGAATGCGTAAATATTAGCGGCTGAAAGGTAGCGCTGAATTACCGTGCGATCGCTCACAAATTCATTGAGCCAGAGCACACCCCTTAATTGCATTGCCTCAAGGCGCTGGCGCAGTTGTTCAGCCTCGCTACCCGTTCCTACTAATAGCAGCCGTAGCTCTTTGTCAGAACGTTCAGCGCAGATTTGCTGCCAAGCCTCTAATAAAACATCAAGTCCTTTGCGCTCGATTTCGACTCGTCCATGCCATACGACTACACGAGCCTCCAGAGGAATGTTAAGTGCTGCCCGTGCCTCATGGCGGTCAACTGCCTGCCACTTTGCTACATCTACAGGGTTGAAAATCCGAGCAATCTTGCTATTGGATACCCCGTAACCGCTGCGAACTCGCTGAATCTCGGTTTGCGTAGCAATAATTGCACCTGTGCAGGCACGCATTGATAATTGCCGAGGTAAGATTTCCAGCCAACTCTCAGTCTTATTACCTCCTTGAAACGTGACAAACACAGGCAACTTCATCAACTGCCCCAACAGCACGCAAGCATCAAAGCGGGCATACTCATACTCCTGACACAAAAGCGCTTGACAGTTCTCCCGCCTTAACTCGCGTGCTAACACGCCTAAAGGAGTAGAAAGGTAACTACCGACGCTTTTAGCTAAATCTTTCACAGGTGTGAGTAAGGAACGGCGGAGGATATTAGTATCCTGGATATCCTTAAACGATTGTTTTTCACTTGCCCCATAAAGATTAAGTGATTTGCGCCGCACACCGCGATAAGCATGATAAATACCAGAAGGGGGCAGCACACAAATCAGGGTATCAGTCGGGACATGAAGAAAGCGCGATGGCTTATCTACAGTAGCTGAAATACAGAAAAGGACTGGCCGCACGCCAGCTTGTTTGAGCGCATTGATATAGCCGAACGTCCAGCTACCAACAAACTCCTTACAGAAGGTCTCAAAGGAAATGTTGAGACTGTCTAAAAAGTCATCGATTAGGTCGTAAGAGTGGAGTAAGGCGATTGTTGGTTCCGGACAGGAAATCGAGCCAGGGGTTTCCTTATCCATGTTAAGCTGCTCGGTAAGTTGTAAAGTTGAGAATTTTTTCATGTTTGTAGCCTTGGATCTTGTATAGAAATAGGTTTTCTCATTAATTGAACGAAATAATTAGCCACCTGAGGTGGGAAGAATCGTTTCAGCAGAAACTTGATGACTAGTTTTTGATTAGTTTTATTAAGTAGAACTTTAGGACGCAATCGAATTGCTGACAACAGGTGTTGCTGGGCTTGGTGTACTGCATCCGAATTGGTGCGATGCTGCAAATACAATCCTGCACAATAGGTGTGAAAGTTAGTCAGGGTAATTTTTTTGAGGTATTGCAGTTCTGGTGGAGCGGCTTTATATGCCCTTTCCATGGCAATGAGAGAGGCTTCCTTCATCACCTCAACTTTGGATGACATCGCTCCAGGAGTTCGACGATAAAGTATTTGGTACTTAGGTACAACCACAAAAGACCAACGAGCGGCTAACCGCAGCCAATAGTCCCAGTCCTCGCAGGATTTAAGTGTTGGTTCAAACTCTCCTGCTGTAGCAATTGCTTGTCGGCGAATCATGACATTAGAGCCACTAAGAATGAAGTCACCCATTAACAACTGCTGATAAACGTTGCCGGAGAAAGCATATTGAGGCGATGGAAGAAACGATACAGGCTGACTTTGCTCATCAACATTCACAAAACAAGTCCAACTATAAGCGACACCTGCTTCAGGATGTTTTTTAAGAGCCGCTAGCTGTAGCTCTAGCTTATCTGATGTCCACCAATCATCAGCATCTATGAATGTAATAAATTCTCCACTAGCTCTACTTATCCCACGATTGCGAGCGGTTGGAAGTCCGCCATTTTCATAGGAGAACACTTTGATGCGGTCATCGTTGATACTCTCGACTACTTCTACAGTTTGATCTTTTGAGCCATCGTTAATGATAATTAACTCAAAATCATGAAAGGTTTGTTGCTGAACAGATTGAATCGTTTCCCTAATCGTTCGCTCAGCATTATAGGCTGGGATAACAACAGTAATATCGGGCATGAGCTGACTTGCTAAGCTGTATTTGTTTTGAAATGGTAAAGTCTTATCGTCCGATAGCCACTGTGTATCGGCGCAGAGCATAAAACAGCTCTAGAAATCTCTTGTAACCATCAGAGCCAAACCAACGCATTATGGCAATTGCCAAGCTCAAACGGATGTATTCTCTAGAGAAGAATATCCGAGGATAATGTGTGAAGGCTTGTTGACGGAAATGTATGGCTTTCTTGTAATCTTTAGTTCGGCTTTGCAGAGGTTTCCAGGCTAAACAGAGGTTGGCAAAACCATAACATCGTTGCTTCAGGTAAAGTAACTCTTGTGGAGCAGAAGCGAAGGTTTTTTCGATAACCATGTGGAAGCTTTGTTCCATCGCTTCCCAGTTTTTGGAGGCACTATTTGAATGCTGGCGATAGTAAACTAAAGGCTCTTGCACTGCCTTGAAAGGGTAGCGAGAAGCAATTCGGAGCCACATATCCCAATCTTCGGCAAACGAACGTAAATTGCGATCAAAGTCGCCGCAAGTTTCAAAGCAAGAGCGACGCACCATCGCTACACTGCCGCACTCAACTATATTATGCTCGGTAAGTTTTTCCCAAACATCACCCTCTGCCTGATTTTTGAAGACTCTACCTGTGGGTTGACCGTTTTCATCGATGTAGGCTACCCAAGTGTATACCAGCCCAACTTCTGAATTCTCCTCCAGAATACGCACCTGTTTTTCTAGCTTGGTTGGTTCCCAAAGATCATCAGCATCTAGGAAGGCTAGATATTCACTTCGAGCGTGGGCGATGCCAGTGTTACGTGCTGCCGCCAAACCTTGATTTTTCTGAGATATCAGTCGAATTCGCGAATCTGTTATCTGAGAAACCCACTGTTCGATGTCATCGGAACTGCCATCATTAATAATGACCAGTTCAAAATCATCAAAAGTTTGGTTCAGAACACTTTCAACCGTTTCTGGCAGATATGCCATGGCATTGTAGGCGGGAATAATGACAGAAATTTTCGGCATGCTTTAAACCTAATTCAAGCTGAATGTACACGTTACTGCTGACAACCTTTAGATACATCCCGATTTGGCAATGTATTCCTTAAAGCAGGAGTGAAATGATAGTAGTAAATTGGATTGAATTGTGTTCTTGCAAATTTGATATGGTATGTTCCGTTAGTTCATGCTTGTTTTATTTTTTGGATGTTGACAAAGATAGGCTAAGTAATTGATTGCATTTTAGGGTAGTGGTGTAATGCTTGTCCTTCTTTAAATGCAATACCTAACATCACTAATCCCGGCCAAAATACATAAACACTGCCGTCTAGATGTTCGCTAAACGAAAAAATTATGAGTACTAGAATAATCTTTAATCCCACCCTAGCATTCTCAGAAGATTGAGCTTTAATCAGTAAATCTATAAAACTCCAAGCTAAAGCCGTAGCAAACGCAACACAACCAACTAATCCATGAGTAAACAAAAGACCAAACCAGGTATGGTGAGTGCCAATTGGCATACGTGCTACCCAGGGAGGCCCAGGTTCGCTTAGCCCATGTCCCCAAATGGGGGCTTCAGTCTCCCAACGATGTACTGCAATACGCTCTAGAGCATCCCGTGTTTTTGAAGATTTAGCACGCGCTTTCTTGAGTTCTTCTATAGAGGCTTTCAAAAATTCGATTAGCGTTGGTAAATATATTCCTGATAAAAAACTAATCCCTCCTGCTACAAACTGTACCCAAGGACGCAAAAGATTTGTTACAGCCCATACGAATAAGACTACAA
Organism: Coleofasciculus sp. S288; assembly: GCA_020216575.1. Taxonomy (GTDB): domain Bacteria; phylum Cyanobacteriota; class Cyanobacteriia; order Cyanobacteriales; family Coleofasciculaceae; genus JAIUYC01. Next base: position 8,295 of record JAIUYC010000039.1, read on the forward strand.
ATGGCAGACATATTATAGCTGTTCTAGATACAGAACCTACAATCATTGCAATAATACTAACTATACTAATCCACCGCCATTTTTTGTTCTGTTCTTGAAGAACCAAGAAGAAATAAATATTACTGGTAACACCTAAAGCAGGCGGCCAAGGTGCAAATAGTTGCAAGCGTTCATTAATTGGGTTGTGGAAAAGATATACTTCATACTGCTTTATCCCGCCATTTAAAGGTAAAGAACCTAGAGGAGAAATATAAGTAATATTAGGAAGATGGATGAGGCCAGCTAAACTACCAATAATTACTATAACTAAGCTTTGCAAGCAAAGAATACAAATAGCTCGATAAATTAGTTTGGGTCGAATTTTAAGATGCCCAACTAGAGGAAACAAAGCAAAAAGAGCCCACGTTCTAGACCAGGCTACAGAGGTTTCAATAAATCGTTTTAGCCCCATATCAAAGTTGTAGTGACTGACAGCCGTAGCGCTTTCTAACACCAATACAGCAACAATCCATACCCACACTGATGGTGAAATACTGATTCTTTCATCTAGAGGAGTTTCTTCGGTTTGATTCCACCACTGTTGGATTAAATAAAGGGTCAAAAAAAATGCTAAAAGTTGCGCTAAAACATACTGTGCACCCAGATAATAAATTAGGTAAGTACCAATAATGTAATACCAAATCAGAGTTTCAGGAAGGTTTTGTGGCTTGAGTGGAGCTGTACTCACGTTTTACCTAGGTGTGAATAAAGGCTGTTAAAATAGTTGGTTTTTTCGGCGAATCTGTTGAGCTTGCTGCATTTTGCGATCGCGCACCCATAACGATACTGTTCCTGTTGTAAAGAACAACGAAGCCATCCCTGCCCCTGCCAGAACAAGTTTACGCTTAGGCTTTGTGGATTCTTCTGACAAGCTAGGTTTTGTGAATAGTGCAATGGATGGATAAGAAGCAGAGACTTCTGACTGGCTTAGGTCTAGCCTAGTTAAGGTTGATGAAAAAACAGTTTCTGCGATTTGGACATCCCGTTTTAGCTCATCTAGCTCGGACTCTTTTTGAGCAAAGCTCGTGAGTCGGGATTCTAACATGGCAATCTGCCGCTCTAATTCTTGAGCTTGGGATTGAAGCCCTTGCTGTTCTGTCTGAAGTGAGATTAAGTCTTTAAAGAGAATTGAGCGCTGGGGAGATGAATTCTTCTCATTAAGATTCAGTTGTTTTAGGGTGTCTAGCGTAACTGTTTGTCCTAGTAGTGATTGACCTTGCTGCAGGAGATCGGATCGAACTGCCTCCTGTTCTGCCTGCTTATCAAGAACTCTAGGATGAGCCGAGGCAAATTTAGAGGTTAACTTAGTTAACTCCGCAGTAACTTGACTGTAATCGGTCAAGTACTGTTGAAATAGTTGATCGGATTGCAGCGCTAAAGCATCTGCTGCTTGTTGAGCAGATAAACCTAATTTAGCAGCTAGCTGCCTCGAATTAGTGTTTGCTTGCTCCATTTGAGCGACTACCTCTGCTCGTTGCCGCCGCAAAACTTCAAGGTTAACTGATAGCTCTCGCAATTGCTCGGGCGAACTTAAGCCTGAACTAGCTTTGTAAGTAGAAAGACGCTGTTGAGCAGCCTGCAATTTTTTTTCTGAAGAGCCAAGGGTAGTTTCTAACCTTTGGTCTTGCTGAGCCATTTCTTCTTTTCTGAGAGTATCTAACCGCGCTTTCAAAGCGTTGTGAAGAGCAAACGCCTTGTTCTGAGCCTCTTGGGGAGTACCTCCCTCGATCTCAAATGACATCAGAGTCGAGTTATCGATAATCTTGATTTTAGGCCGACCAAATTTCCCCACAGGTATGTTGAGCTGATTAGCCGCCAGCTCTAGAACTTCCATAGTTCCCGCTAAAAATTTGTAGTTTTCTCTAGGATCGGCAACCTCACTCATATAAGGAGAATCACTAGAAGAACTGGCTTGTCCAATTCCCGGTACATTGATATTTGTATAAGACTTAACTCCGGGGACAGAAAGCGCCCATTCACTCTTATAGACAGGTTGGCTTGCTTTCAGGTAAAGTAAAGCGGCGCTCCAGGTAATTACATTAGTTACTAGCCCTAGAAGCAAATAGATTACCCATTTGTTTTGATATCGGCTCGAATCTGAAGGAAACTCAGAAGTGGCTACGAACTTAGTCATTATTAGATTCTCATTATCTTGATTTTTTATGACTTAAGTAGGTGCAAGACGAGCAACTACAAATGACTGATTCGATATACGGGCAGGGTTCATAAGAGATGAGCAAGCCCTGTAATAAATCCTACTCCCATCACACCGTTACATCGTTTAATTCCGATACGTCATTTTTAGCTTACTTATCTTGACCTACTTAGCTGATTAAGTTCCTCATGCTGCTTAGTTGAAATAGTGGGCTGATCGAGCAAGGCATCAGGGATCAAGACACTAGGTGGGAGTTGTGCGTACACTTTTAAGGTTTCGCTAACAATCTTGTTCCAGCTATAGTTAGCCTCCACATGCCTTTGCGCTCTTTTAGCCATCTCAGCCAGTTCCAGAGGTTGTTGTAGAGCCTGTTCCAAAACTCGAACGCAGGAGTTTAGGCTTCCTGCCTCAAAAAGCAAGCCTCGTTCCTTACCAATCAGTTGCTGATGGGGTGGAATGTTGCTAGCCAATACTGGAATCCCCTCTTGCATTGCCTCTAGCATGACTATCGGTAATCCCTCAAGGTCAGATGGCAAAACGAATAACCCTGCACCCCGGACAATTTCTGCTAAGCATTTGCCATGAAGCTCTCCTATGAATAACACATCTTTATTCCCTGCGGCTAGATTGGAGAGTTGTGCCATGTATTGAGTTGTATCACTGTTACCACCCCCAATGACAAGTTTCCAGCCTTCAGGCTTAAGCAATTGGAAGGCTTGAATTAGCAAATCGGGGCGTTTTTCGGGTACTAATCT
>JAIUYC010000040.1 GCA_020216575.1 Coleofasciculus sp. S288
TCCAAGCTCAAAGTTTCGAGTTCCAAGCTCAAAAAATAAAGCTCAGAACCCAAAATGTCGAGCAATTTACTCCAACATCCAAGTTCTGAGCTTCAACCTTGACCCTTTCAGCTCAAACCATCAAGCTATTTTCTACATCGTTGTCTCCTGCACCTCCACCTTCCGAGACTTCCGGGCAAACCGCCGCCCCATTTCATCAATTACCGCATCCAAACCTGAACCCTTTCCACTCGCCTTGGCAAAGTTATAAACCACCAACGCCGCCGCATAAGCATCACTGCCCACTGCCATCACCGTATCATCCACCAACTCCTGCAACTGCGTCAGCGACAGCAAAATTGGGTACAGCGATTCAAATAACTCCACATCTCGCCGCATCTCATCCAAGTCAAACGAGCGTGGCAAAAAGTCTGGGTTCTGCGTCGCCACCTCCAACGTCTTGCTGACAAATGCCCGACTCTTATCCCCCATCTTCGGCAACGACTTTCGCTGTTCCTGAGTCAAGTCCATCAAAAACGGTAACTTTTCCCGAATCGTGGCAATAGCCGCCATCACTGCCTCCCGGTCAGCTTTAGCAAGTGTGGCACTGATTTGATTGGTTGTCATGTAGATGACTCCCTGAATAGATTTACAGACTTAGAGTTCCCAGATATTCAGCCAGATGTTCACTTCCCGATATGAGAACAGCAAAACCTTTGACTTTAATCTAAGTCCTTTAGTTCAGGGCTTATTTCTCTGCCAAGACCGACTTAGCCTGTCTATATGCTAAAAACGCTGTCCCAACTTCAACCAAGAAAACACCTGCCCAACACTTAGCCGCAAGTCTAGAAAATCTGGCACTGGCAGACTGTCCTCTGGTTGCCGCAGAACATCAGGTAATTGATTGGGTTGGAAGCAAATCACTGCCTTTTCATCCGGGTCAATCAACCATCCCAGTCTTGTCTGATGCTTGAGACAGAACACGATATTATCCGTTACCCTCGTCTGTGACTGGTCTGGTGAGAGAATTTCAATTGTCCAATCTGGAGCTAGTTCAAATGTGTTGGCAACTTCTCCATCTGCATCGAAGGGAATGCGTTCCCATTTGAAAACCGCTATATCTGGAACGATTGAGCGCCCTCCAAAGGTACAGCGCAACTCTGGGAAAGCATAAGCAATTTTCTGAGGAAATCCTACGTCGTTGATTGTCTCAGCAAGTCGTATTTGCAACGTGCTATGCTTCCCTTGAGGCATGGGTTTTTGGGAAATTTGTCCGTCTATGAACTCGCTGGCTGGCTGTGTTTCTGGAAGTTGGAGAAATTCAGCCAGAGTGATTAGTCTCGTCGTTGCCGTCATAGTTTCTTTCCCATGAGGGGAGCGAGTCGCACAATAGCCTCTAGTGCTTCTTGTAAACCATTCTACCGTTGCTGGCATAGCTAACTTATTACACTAAAGCTATTACGGCAAACCCACCTCTGCCCAAACTACCTTATAAGGAGAAGAAGTAGTAGGGTCTTTGAAGACTTCTACATCAAGAATTACTAGCTTCTGTCCAGGCTGAAGCACACTTACCTTATCTGCTAACTTATACTCTGGTGGTTTTGGCTGACTCCTTCTCAAATTAATACCTGTGATAGTAGTTACTTGCGCATCTACTGACGGAACAACTAGCGGAGAAATGGCAACAGGTTGAGTTGAAGCAATGAGAGGCTCTCCAGCAGAGGCAGTAGCAGAAGAATTATTAACAGCGCCGATTCTAATCCAACCAATAGATGTTGATTGATTTGAGGGAGAAAATTGGGTTTGGTTGGGAACTGGAGATGGTGCAACAACAGAGGGACTGGAAGGTTGAGATGGCAATGATTGTGTAGGTAGCAGAGTTGGTGAAGGCGACACTTGAGAGGATTGAGGAGTTTTGGTCAGGACAAGACCAATAACTATCGATGCACCAATTAAACTTCCCACAATTAAACTGCCCAGAATAAAGTTCTTGCCACTGCCTTGAGTTGAGGGCGAAGGGGTTAGCGGAACTGTCTGAGGAGGTGCAGCTACAGGTGGTGGAGATACACCTATCGGTTGGGGAGAAGGCAATGTGGGAGAAATGGGAGAAGCGTCAAACTTTAAGGCATCGAGCATGTCTCGTGCAGTGGAAAAGCGATCGCGTGGATGTGACATAATCGCTTTGTCCAGCACTATTGCTAAAGTGGGACTGATGCGGGGGGCGTGCTGACGCCAGATAATCTCACCCGTGCGTGAATCTGTCTCTAACGCTTGAGGAATCTTGCCAGTTAGCAGATAAATTGCTGTCAACCCCAAACTATACAAATCACTAGAGTATACGGGGCGTCCCGCCGCCTGCTCAGAAGGCATAAATCCGGGTGTACCAATCACAATGGAGCTAGTGGAATTGCCTTGAGAATTGACCATCGTCCCCATCGTTTCTTTTACTGCACCGAAATCAATCAGTACAGGCTTGCCATCTGACTGGCGCAAAATGATATTATCTGGCTTGATATCCCGGTGGACGATTCGTTTACTGTGAACAAAATCCAGAACTGGCAAGATGCCAATCAGGATTTCCCTAACTGAACTTTCGCTCAACGTTCCTTGCTGCTGCACCTTATCTGTTAGAGTAACGCCTTCAATCCATTCCTGAACCAAGTAAAATTGATCAGCTATCTCAAAGTAAGCATATAAACTAGGAATTTGAGTATTAGCATTGCCCAATTCTTCTAAAATGGCTGCTTCTCGTTGGAACCGCTCTTGCACTAACCGATACACCTGTGGGTTATTAGTTACGGGTTTAAGCTGTTTGAGTACACACCTACGACCCGAAGGCATGTGGATATCTTCTGCCAGGAAAGTTTCACCAAATCCACCGCTTCCTAAAGTTTGGATGATTCTATAGCGATTGTTCAAAAGTGACAGCATTATCAGCAGAAACTAGTTAAGGTTTTTTATAGAAGATCCATCTGCCTCAGCTCAGAAACCGGAAGTTTTTGCACACACTCACGGGAACTGCTTACAACAATAGCATTGGAGTTTGGTGTTCCCAACCCCACGATTCAAGACCAAACCTCCATCATTCGAGTTCAAACCTACAAACTTCGACCTCAGAACTCGAAACTCTGACCTCAGAACTCAAACTGTTGAGCAATTTACTCCAACATCCAAATTCTGAACTTCAACCCTGACCCTTTCAGATTCAACCCTCAAGCAATTTTCTACATCGTTGTCCCCTGCACCTCCACCTTCCGAGACTTCCGAGCAAACTGCCACCCCATCTCATCGACTAATGCATCCAATTGTCTGCCAGGGATATGTAAACTAGATGCACATCAGCTTAGTAGAAGGGACGCTGCGCGATCGCTACCAAGGCAACAGATTCCTTACCTTTTTCGCACTTCCTCGAACGGTATCAGTAATCTCACCATTCACTTCTTGTTGGGAAACCCCTTTGATTTCCTTGGTATTGAGGTCATGAGTAGCAACTGTTTCCCCCACAATAAAGGCTTTTTGGGCTTCTTTGGGCAAAGTTGAGCGATCGTATGGCTTGCCTCCCGTTTGCTGGTAGAGTTGTCGGGGGTTCATGTCGAATAGCTCCTGGCTCATCGCCACAGAACTATCCACTTGACACTGCCCATCCCCACCCTTTTGATGAATCGCCTCCCTAAAGTCTCGGTTAACAACTGCTCCATCAACTCGTTCTCGCTTGGCTAGAAGTTGCGAGTTGGAGTTGTAGATGTTCCCCAAGTCGAGTTCCTGCTGCTGTTCGTCTGGTTCCTTCTGATTGTCTGCTAACCATTGCAAGAAGCCCATACGCCGTCTCCTTTTCTTGTGGAGTAGTCAAGTCACTGCCAAAAAGCTGCTCCCACCCTGTCTGAAGTGCCTCTAGTGCTCCAGGTAGAGAGAGAAACTCCTCCAAAATTTGGAAGCGAAACTCATAGTCCCACCGTTCCTCAACAAAGTTGAAATGTTGGGTAATGAGGGTGTAGGCATCCAGGCAACCATCCCAAAGATTTAAGGCACGGAAGCGAGCAAAGGCTTTAACCCAAGTTGCCTTATGACGTAAGTCCCCATACTGCCTGATTTCTGGCTTGAAGGTTTCTGGCTGAATGACGGCTTGATTGTACCAGCAACGGCGCTGCCAGTCTTCATAAACCCGTTGCTTGAGTTCCCGAAGCTTCACAACTCCTTCTCCTGCTCGTCATTAAATACAGAATCGCTGCCCAAAAGACTTAATTCTTGTCATCCCAAGGGTCATCGAACGAACCTGGCTCTCGCGTTGACAAATCAGGGCTTTGCAATGCTTCTTTGGCTAATTGCAGCACCTCTGAACGCACTTGTTCGTAAGCATCTGGTCTACACCAAGGGCGCAAGTAAAGAACCGTTGAGGTTGGTGTAATCGAGGCGACGTGACAGGTAGGTCTAGGATTATCTAAGACTAGGGGATGAGGCTGTACTAAGGATAAGAACAGAATAATAGTCGCTTCAATGGGGCGATCGCCAATATCGATCTCTATATCTACCCGGCGTGTCCCCATTGCTGTCGTATTTCTCAACGTGCCGCTGAAGAGACTGTTGTTCGGCACTGTAATTTTCACATTGTCCAGTGTAACCAGCGTGGTGGAGAAAATACCGATCGCATCCACTACACCACTAACACCCCCGCCTTCAATGAAATCCCCCACCTCAAACGGGCGCTGGTTCAGCAGCATTACACCAGCCGCAAAATGCGACAACGTACTTTGCAACGCCAAGCCGATGGCTAAACCTGCCGCTCCCACCACGGCAACCAAACTCGCGGCTTGAATTCCCAGTGCAGTTAGGAAAGCCACTATGCCAACGATTAACGTGAGGATTTCTATCGCTTGAACCAGGAACTTGCGTAACGTTGGTTCAAGTGGACTGAATGCTCTGCGCGTAATGCGACCGACTACGTCAACGGCATAGCGAGTAATCAGTAAAATGAAAAGTGCCCACAGAGCTTTCTTCCCAACCTCAAAGCCTAGATCGACTAGGTTTTGGTTGAACACGGATGACATGGATGGCACTTCAATAGCCAAAATCGTCATGGGCGACCTAATTTTTTCCTACAGGTGACCTATTCGCTAACCACTAAGTTTAACTCTGCTCCAGAACAGAAGTGAACGTAAGGTGGGCATTGCCCACCCTACAACTAGGCTGTGTTTATTGATGTCGCTCTACTGATTGCTGACTGCCACACGCGGTAACCGATGCTTAAAGCCACAAAGAATTTCCCAGGATATGGTTCCTAATAACTGCGCCCAATCGTCAGCAGAAATATCCATTTCTCCATCCTTGCCAATCAGAGTTACCACTTCTCCAGTCTGCACATCGGGAATTGAACTCACATCAAGCATGAGCTGATCCATCGTAATTGCCCCAATCTGCCGCACCTGCTGACCTCGGATGAGTACCGTCATTTTATTGGAGAGGTTGCGAGGGACACCGTCAGCGTAGCCAACCCCAACTACGGCAAGGCGCAACTCTCGATCAGCAATGAAATGATACCCATAACTGACACCCGTGCCAGCAGGAATTGTTTTCACCTGCGTCACCCGTGCTTTCACCTGCATCACTGGCTTGAGGTCAACGACAGGGCGCAAATGGGGGGCTGGATAGAGTCCGTAAAGGGCAAGTCCTACCCGTACCCAATCGTAGTGCAGGGCTGGATCGGTTAAGGTGGCGGCGGAGTTCGCCAGATGCAGGCGGGGTGGCGTTATTCCAGCACGGCGAAGTTGAGCGATCGCGTCTTCAAATCGTTGATGCTGCAATTTCATCACGGTAGAATCAGGATCGTCAGCCGTAGCGAGATGGGAGTAGACACTGGCAATTTCTAAATAAGGCAACCGCTGTACTAGTTGGACAAACTCTGTCGTCTCTTGCCACGGCATCCCCAACCGCGACATCCCTGTGTCTAGCTTGAGATGCACAGGCAGAATGGTTTTCAAATCTGCCAGCGTTTCCGAAAACACCAAAGCTTGTTGAGGGGTACAGATTGTGGGTTCCAATTGCCAATGCGCGATCGCTCGGACTTGTTCTGGGGTATTCATCGCCCCTAAGAGCAATATAGGTGATTTAATTCCAGCTTCCCGGAGTTGAATGCCCTCTTGCACCGTAGCGACACATAGCCCACTCGCACCTGCATCTAATGCCGTTCGTGCCACCACGGTTGCACCATGCCCGTAGGCATCCGCTTTCACTACCGCCATCAGTTGGGTTGGAGGAGTCAAAAGCGTTCTCAGTTGCTGCACGTTATGGGTTAAAGCCCCTAAATCGATTTCCACCCAAGCCCGTTGGCAAAGTCCACCAGAGAAATCGCCAGCGTTTCTTAAAGCATCTTCACAGGGCTTAGGTATCCTACCAGTCGTCTGTTTTAGCTCTCGCATTATCCTTCACTCCTCAATCACACACTACACACTTTGACATCCTCCCCGACCAAATCTTGCGATTATGGTCGGGGATTCCCAAGATTACTCATAGATTTAGCCAATCAATCGCGAAAGTTTACCACCGATCCAGGGATTCAAGGTCAAGGTGTAAGATAGTGCGGAAATTCCCTTCTGCCCTATCGTGCACTAAATCCCTACATTGGAAATTCCCCACTTTCGGTTAGGTATCCATCAGAATAAAAACAGTTCCTTTGAACACTACCCTTGGGGATATTCTCAATATGACCCCGATCCGCAATCGGTTCTGGCGATACTTAGCCGATGTAGTAGCGATCGCTCTGGTTGCCTCTGGGACGGCTAAACTTGCCCGCTTCAATGGTGGGGAGAATGAGTTAGTCTCGATCGGGCTACTAGCCGGGAGTGCCGTTGCAGTAATAGCTCTTGTTCTGGCGGTGACACTAACAAAACGTGACTCCTCAAGGGGGGCGTTGTGTTCCAGCGAAGCAAAGTATCGCGACATCTTTGAAAATGCGATCGCGGGCATCTTTCAGGTAACACCCGATGGACGTTACATTACGGCTAACCCTGCCTTAGCACACATTTACGGTTATTCATCACCGGAAGAACTGATTGCCAGCCTTTCAGCCCACCAACTTTACGTTGACCCTCAACGTTTTGTAGAGTTGACGCGGCAGTTAGATGAACATGGCATCGTGTCGGCATTTGAGGCGCAGGTTTATCGCCACAATGGTACAACAATCTGGACGTTGGAAAGCGTGCATGCTGTTCGCGATGTGCATGGAACTCTGCTTTACTACGAAGGCATTGTTATCGATATTAGCGATCGCAAACAGGTTCAAGAACAGCTAGAACGCCGCATTGAAGAGCGAACAGCAGCGTTAAAGGATATCAATCGGCAACTGCTGGGCGAGGTTGTTGAACGCAAGCGAGAGGAGAAAGCGCTGCGAGAGAGTGAGCAACGATTTTCCCTGCTTGTCGAGCAAACGCCCCTAGCTTTAATCGAATGGAATCCTCAAGGTGAGATTGTTGATTGGAATCCAGCCGCACAAGCCATTTTTGGATATAGCAAAGCTGAAGCGTTGGGTCGCAAGGCGGCTGGATTTATATTACCTGAACGTGCTGCCAAGCCTGGAAAGCAGGGGGAGTTGGGGGAGAAGGCTTGTTTGTCAAGCGATCGCAAGTCCCTGGATTTAGCTGTAGAGCTTTCTTTCCCTGCCTCTCCTCTCCCCCTGCCTCCCCTGCTCTCTTCACTGACGAGTAAGAGCGCAACTCACGCGATATGGGAGAATCTGACCAAAGACGGGAGAACGATTGTCTGCGAGTGGCACACCGTGCCGCTAATAGACGAGCGAGGAAACCTGCTGGGAGCCGCCTCAATGGCTCTGGACATCACCGAACGCAAGCAGGCAGAAGCGGAATTAAATCGTAAAACCCTGCAAAGTCAGTTATTTGCGGAAATTACGCTTAAGATTCGCCAATCTTTGCAACTTGAGGAAATTCTCCAAACCACGGTTACAGAGGTACGTCGCATTCTCCAAGTTGACCGAGTGTTGCTCTTCCAGCTCAATGCAGATGGAGCAGGAACTGTTGTCACGGAGACAGTTGCTCCTGAGTGGCCTGCTATTCTAGGAGAAGCGATCGAAGACCCTTGCTTTGCTCAGAGCTATCTAAAACAGTATCGCCAGGGGCGCATTAGTGCCGTCCACGACCTGTCAAAAGCGAACGTCAGAGCCTGTCATGTAGCAATGCTGCAACGCTTTGGCGTGAGAGCCAATCTAGTCGTACCCATCCTCCAACGGGAAACTCTCTGGGGGTTGTTAATCGCTCATCAGTGTTCTGAACCCAGGCAGTGGCAAGGCTTTGAAATTGAACTGTTGCGCCAACTCGCCGACCAAGTCGGGATTGCCCTAGCCCAAAGCCAGCTTCTCAAACAGCAGATTGCGACGACGCAGCAATTGACCGAACAGAATCTTCACTTAGAGCAAGCCAGACAGGAAGCCGAAGCTGCCAATCGTGCCAAAAGTGAATTCTTGGCGAACATGAGTCACGAACTACGCACGCCCTTAAACGGCATTTTAGGATATGCCCAAATCCTCAAGCGAGAATCCAATCTCAGTGCTAAGCAACAGCAGGGCTTGGACATTATTCAACAGTGCGGCGAACATCTATTAACCCTACTCAACGACATCTTAGACCTCTCTAAAATCGAAGCGCGGAAAATGGAACTCCATCTGAGTGATTTTCAGTTTCCCCGATTTCTGGAAGGAATTGTTGACATTTTCCGCATGCGTGCCGAACAAAAAAACATCACCTTCAATTACCAACTCGTCTCTCCTCTACCCTGCTGTGTTCGCGGTGATGAAAAACGCCTGCGGCAAGTCCTGATTAACCTCCTCGGCAATGCGCTCAAATTTACCGACACGGGTAGCGTGACGTTTAAAGTTGGTTATGTAACGGAAAATGGGGATTGGGTCATCAGTCACGGCTCAACGCGCTTTGCGCCGACTGACGCTCCTAACGGTGCTACCGCTTTGCCAACCCAAATGGTTATAGGTGATGAGGACACAGAAAACCAATTACCCATTACCCATTACCCATTACCCATTCGCAAAATTCGCTTCCTTGTTGAAGACACTGGCATTGGCATTGCCTCAGAGCAATTGGCTGAAATCTTTTTACCGTTTCATCAGCTTGGTGAGAGTTACCGTCAGGTGGAGGGGACGGGACTAGGACTTGCAATCAGCCAAAGATTAGCCCAGCTCATGGGCAGCGAACTGCATGTGAAAAGTACTCTGAGTCAAGGAAGTATTTTCTGGCTGGATTTAGATTTACCGGAAACTTCAATATGTCCAGGGATTGTTAAAGTTAACGAAAGAATAATCAGGAGTTATCGAGGTTTCCGGCGTAAAGTACTGGTTGTTGACGATAAATGGGAAAATCGCTCGATTTTAGTTAATCTCCTCTCGCCTCTTGGGTTTGAAGTCATTGAAGCAACAGACGGTAAAGACTGTCTCAATCAAGCTGTGGAGTGGCAACCCGACGCGATTTTGCTCGACCTCATCATGCCAGAAATGCATGGCTTGGACGTTGCTAGACGACTCCGGCAACTGCCTAAGCTAAAAGATGTTGTGATGCTGGCAACGTCAGCAAGCGTGTTTGATTATAACCAGCAAGAGTGTTTAGCCGCAGGGTGCAACGGTTTTATCCCTCAACCCGTACAAGCCGATACTCTTTTTCAACAGTTACAGGTGCATCTCGGGCTGGAATGGATTTACCAAGACGAAGTGTTGGAACATTCAGAAAAACCGACTAACCTAGAAACCTGCAACTCAGACGCAGCAAGTATTCAGCGCAAATCCGCTTCCTCCTCTCTTGCTTCGACACCCGACGCTGTTGTCTCACCTCAAGGTTCGCGGGTTGCTCCCCCCCCCTCAGAAATCGAAACGTTGTACGACTTGGCGATGATGGGTGACATTGGAGGCATCATTGAGCAAGCAAAGAGACTTGAGCAGTTAGACGAGCACTTTGTACCGTTTGCTCAACGGCTGCGTCAATTAGCCCAAGGCTTTCAGGAAAAACAAATTTTGGAGTTTGTGAAGAAATACAGGGGAAGGGACGATTAGAATGGCAATTTCCTCAAGGAAAATTCTTGAAATCTTTAAACAGTCGAGGTGAGAAGGTTTCTGGAAAAGTTCTAATTTGATTGTTGAATGTAGAAGACTTTTAAAGCCTAACCGACTTTTCAAGTGAATTTCCCCAGTCTTCTAGGGCAAACCTGTCTGAAACCTGCTCCAGAAGTACTCATCCGCAATTCGGAATGGTTGGTTGACTGGCTGGTTCCGAATTTGAGCAAAACTTCGGTACTCTGCCACTCTACCCCTCGCCGAAAAATGGCTAAAGCGCTACTCACGACCAAAACAATTTTAGATTTTGGATTGTGGATTGAATGAAGTCAATTAGTCTCATACTTATAGATTTATTGATGGGAGAAAGTATGAGGTGACTCCAAAATCGTAAATTCAAAATTGAGTAAAAGTAGCGCCGATTGTTTAATTCAGTGAGTGTCATCTAGCTATCTAATGAATTCAAATTAACCAGATGACCGACCCATTAAAACAATCCGACGAAAGCTCAGAGGATAATGTACAAAAGCTGGAGGAGAAGGTAGAAAAGCCGCAGGAAATAACCCCAAAAAATAGGTGTTCAAAACAGGAAAGAAAGGCTTATCCGTTGAGTGAAATAGCCTTGTGGAAGAGCCAGTATTTCATTCAACGAATCCTAGAGACAACTCCGAATTTAGTGTATATCTATGACGCGATCGCTAAAACGACCATTTACGCCAATTGTCAGTTTGCTGAAATGCTCGGCTATATCTCTGAGGAAACCGTGCCGATTGCTGTGGATTTTTTGCCCAGTCTTTTACATCCTGATGATGTAGGCAAGGTCAGCGAACAGTTCAAACGCTTCCAGGATGCATCGGATAGTCAAATTTTTGAAATCGAGTACCGGATAAAGCACAAAAATGGTGAATGGCGCTGGTTCAAAAGTCGGGAAACTGTATTCGCAAGAACTTCTGAAGGTTTGCCTGATCAGATTCTAGGCATTGCTGAAGACATTACGGAACGCAAGTGGGTAGAAGAAGCCTTGCGAGAGAGCGAACGACACTTGCGCACCATCTTTGACCACACCTTTCAATTCACTGGACTCCTGAAGCCGGATGGCACGCTCCTAGAGGTC
>JAIUYC010000041.1 GCA_020216575.1 Coleofasciculus sp. S288
TATCCGTAGGGATAGATTAATGATTTAACCTCAGATGTAGTAGGATAACACCAATTTTGAGTTTGATGATTGGCAAAGGAGTGTGATACGATTTTTGTTTTGCCATGACGGCGTTTGAGTCGGATTCAATCTGGAACAGTGGTTAGTGGTTAGTGGTTAGTGGGCGTTAATTAACAGTGAGTTTTTTCTTTTCTTTTGCTAGCAAATGCTCGTCTTTGAGAATTTGCGACAGCGTTCTCACTGTCCCCGTTTTAGTGGCTCCAGTTGCCTTGCAATAGGCTTCTAGTAATGCAATCTCTTCTTCCGGAAGTCTCAAATCTAGTCGCTGTATCAAAATGCGCTCCCCAGTATGCTCTCAGGCAGCTTAGAGAAGCGTGGGACAGATGCTTCAAGAAAATAGCAGGAGTGTCCCGGTTAAAGAAGAAGGCAAGGAAAGACAGCTTTACTCTAGATGGCTCTATCAAGGTAGAACACTTCAGAATTCGGGTTCCTGTCATCGGCTAAGCTTCTATCTGCTCGGATTGAGGAATGAGGAATCCAATGATCATCGCTTGAAGTTTTGATGAGAACGTTCAACAGGTAGGGCTATGCACGAACTAACGTTAGAGTGGCGAGAAGCGGGTCGGATCAAACGAGAAACCATTCTCGATCAACAACCGAGTAAGAATCCGGGAACTGTACGGCTTGGTCGTGACCCAGCGCGGTGTGATATTGTTCTGATCGACCCGACGGTGTCAGGGCTGCACGTTGAAATCTTTTTTAATGCTCAGCAGCATTCCTTTATATTGCGGAACCTGCGAAGTACCAATCCACCCTTGGTCGATGGACAAGTTGTGGGTCAGGTAGACGTGCGACTCAACACGGGCAGCATAATTTATTTAGGACAACAGATATTGCACGTTACGGCTGTGTCTCTAGCGGTGATGAATGGGGGCATTGCACAAACGATTTTACTCCCACCTCAAGCACCTGTCCGCTTTAACCCACCTCAGCCAGCCAGTGCCTCATATGGTCTTCAGTGTCCTCGCTGTAATCGAGTGTCTCCCTACAATCGCATCGATTTGGGGTGTCAGTGGTGCGGTACCTCTCTGGCTGCTGCGCCTAGTGTGTTAATGGTTCCCAACGCTAATTGAAGGATAGAATGGCATGCAGTCTGGGCGATCGCGAATTCAGTTGAGCTGGGACGATCCAACAACAGGTGATCGGCGACAACCCTTGCTTAATCTGCCTATTGCTCTCGGTCGTGATTTTCATCAGATGCCTATTGAGATTCAAGGGCGTCCTGTTTCTCGGATAGTTCTCAGCAGCCTTGAGGTTTCTCGCTTCCACGTCTTGATTGACCAAGACAGTGGCGGGTTAATGGTCATTGACCAACATAGCCGCAACGGTACTTTTATAAATGGCACCCGTGTTGTAGAAAATAACCGTATACCCTTCAATGAGGGGGATTCGCTACAAATTGGACCTTACCAAATTACTGTAAGCTTTGCCGCGATCGCATCCCCATCTCCCCCTTCTGGCAACTCTCAGATTTTCTTTAACCCAAACACGGGATTACCCGACCCCAACCAGCTTTCATCCCAAGCGGCAGCATTACGCAGGGGCAGCGCAGCAGGTCGTTCCTCGTTTCCCCCCTCTCTATTTGACGCATTGGAAGTCGATGTGCAAGACCTTCATGCCACTGGATTACCGGTAGATGAAGTGGATTATGCAACCCTTGGGGCGGGGTTGGGTAGTTTTGTGTGGGTGGATTTATTGAGAATTTACGGCGCGAACAGCCGTCAGATTGCTGCTTTAGGCATTGACCCGACGCCCTACAGCCGTTACAAGCAACTGTGTCTGAATTCTCAAATTCCCCTACACGAACGGCTGCGTTCTAATTCGGATTCCTGTCCGGATAATATTTGGGGCTGGCCTAGCTATGCGTTGCGCGAAGCATGGCATGATTTGTTACAAGGGCGCTTAAACGCATCATTAAGCTATTTGTGGCAAGTGTTTGCTGAGCCAGCGTTTGCCCAAACCTATACGCCTCGTGCTGGTAACGTATTTGATTCGCTCGATCGGGAAGCCAAGCGAATTGGTTGGGAACAGATGTTTCGTTATGCAAGTGTGCGTGCAATTCGGAAAACGACCGATGGGCGATATGCGATCGCATTTTCCCGCACCCGCACCGAACGCCGCGACCATGCCTTCCTAGTTGCCCGCTACGTTCACCTGGCAACAGGCTATCCAGCGATTAAGTTTCTCCCCGATTTGCAAGCGTATCGAGAGAAAACCCAGGATTTTCGGTCGGTGGTCAATGCCTACGAACCGCACGACTATGTATACGAGCATTTAAAGAACTATGGCGGTACGGTGCTGATACGCGGACGGGGAATTGTTGCCTCGCGAATTGTACAGCGAGTGTATGAAATAAGGCAGTACAACCCACAGATTCGGCTCGTGCATTTAATGCGATCGCCCAAACCCCAAGGTAACAAATTTGGCACTGCTCAACGACTGGTCAAACACCACTACGAATTTCAACCCTTCAACTGGCCTAAAGCCTGCTGGGGTGGAGAACTCCGGACAATGCTGGAGAATGCTGAACCCCAACAGCGACAGCGCTTACTCACCGACTGGGGCGGCACAACCACGGCTGACCGTCATGACTGGAAGCGCATTGTGGAAGCAGGGATTAGTCAAGGTTGGTACAAAATTGAATTCGGGGAAGTCGAACGAGTTGAACGCGAAAAAGACTGCATTGTCACTTACATTCAGGAAAAACACTACAAAGGACAAATGCGGCTAGAAGCCGACTTTATCATTGATGCTACGGGACTTGATGCAGACGTAACCGCAAGCCCTCTCTTGAATGACCTCGTGACGCATTACAACCTGCCACTCAATCCCTTGGGGCGTCTGAACGTAAGCAATGATTTTGAACTCGTGGAGATGCGTGGTTCCCGAGGTCGAATGTATGCGGCTGGTGCAATTACTTTAGGTGGACCGTATGCTGCTGTTGATAGCTTCCTAGGTTTACAGTATGCTGCCCTACGTGCCGTGGATGCGATCGCTGCCATGAAAGCTCCCGGTATCAAACCATTAAACCCCCTGAGTTCCTTATTGCAATGGTTAAAGTGGGTTGGAAATCAACCTCCTGTGTAGAATTAAAGCGATCGCGCTTCACTTCGTCGTTCCAAAACACCAATTCTCCAGTGTTAACGCCTGCACTTCCTGAATACGGACAAAGTCGCTGTCAGCCGAAACTACGGTTAAGTTGTAGCTGATCGCCGTCGCAGCAATCCACAGATCGTTGTCACTAAAACCCAGCTTTTGAATGGTTGTATTTCTAGCTTGTTTTTTGTCCTTGGGGCCGAAATGTTTTAAAATGTTCGCTTTAAGTTTACCGTAGCAATCAGAGATAGCATTATCAATTAGATACGTATTGATGTTGTCTAGAAAGGGAGAAAATCTCTTATAATTCTCTTCTACTCTTTCAAACCGCTCTATCATAAAAATCAGTTCGTCGCGAGTAATAGCACTGATACCTACTCCCTGGATACTATTTTCTTGAAGTTTTTTAATGACATCAGGATTGGCTCCGATAATCTGACTACAGTGATTAGTATCCAGCAAATACACGCTTAGAACTCCGCTTCAGTGCGATTGTCGTAAACAGCTTGGAGACATTCATCTAGATCGTCACCAACCCACGCTCCAACGAACTTTAGTAAATCTCCTGCTGTTGAACCACGCCAAACGATTGCAGGATTGCTAGCATCATCTGCGCGTCGTGTAGGTTGTTCGAGCTGAAACTGTTTAACACCTCTGTCGTAATCCATCTCAAATAAGGTGTCAGTTAGCCAGGTTTTAAATTCTGGGTTGTCTGTATATTGGCGATAGGCTTCAATGTGGTCGAATACATAGCCTTGAAAGGCATCTTCTAGCTTCTTCTCAAAGGTAATACGAGCATTTTGGCGATCGGAATATTTTTTAGCGTTCTGGTACTCTTCATCTTGACTAACTTCTCTCGGCAAGTCTTCAAATAAAAATCGGCGTACTCTATCTCTATCTGTCCAATCGATATTTCCGAAGCGTTCGTTGAAGTCCTGAATAATGTTGCTCAAGAAATCTAAATCTGGCTCGTATCTCCTGCCTCGCGGTTCGGGGGGTGTAGGCGTGAGTTCTGCGCCATCTTCAAGTAAAATGGCTTGAGTTGTCTGCCGCTCAACACGATAGCTGTCTACGCTGACACTTTCTAGAACACCGTCAGATAAATCGGCATCGTTGAAGAGAGGCAGTTTGGGGATTAGGAATTTCAAGAACGTTTTGAGACTTTCCCAGTAAGTATTTTTGAACGTGCGAATTTGAACGAGAAACTGGTAGTTACGGACGAAAGACTTGGCTTGTTTCTTAAAGTCGATTTGTTCGTCTTCGTCTAAGTCTTTCTTGTAGGTTTCAAGGCAAGTATTGAGGATGGGGTCAAGTCGATCGCGATCTACTCCTGCGAGGAATAGCACCATAAATCGGTTAACATCCTCTGGGGAGTAAACCTGGTAAGTATCAAGAGCATCTTGTAGATTGTTGAGGCGATCGAGGTCTGTTTCTTCGCTGAGGATGGTGGTTTTGTAGAAGGGGGCAAATGCGGATTTTATCGCATCAATTGTATTGACAAAATCAAGAATAAATGTATCTGTTTTACCGGGATAGGCACGGTTGAGGCGGGAAAGAGTTTGAACTGCCTTCACGTCAGATAAAGGCTTGTCCACGTACATGGTGTGGAGAAGCGGTTCGTCAAATCCGGTTTGATACTTATTGGCGGCGATGAGAAAGCGATACTCGCTCTTTTTAAATTCTTCAGGAATATCATTACCAGGGAAGCCATTCATCGAGTCTTCATCTTCTGTTCTGCCATCGACTTCTTTTCGCCCAGAGAAGGCAACAATGGTTTTGTAACTCGATTTGATTTCCCTTAAATAAGCATCGAAGGCAAGTTTATAACGAATGGCGTTCATAATGCTGCTAGTGACAACCATCGCTTTTGCTTGTCCGTTAATTTTGCGTAAACCGATGACTTCCTCTAGGAAGTGATCGACCATAATCTCGGTTTTTTGGCGGATAGCGTGAGGATGCCCTTCGACGTATTCCTTAAGCTTTTTATTAGCGCGTTTGGTGTCGAACTGCGGGTCAGCTTCAATCTTTTTCTGGAGCTTGTAGTAGCTCTGGAAGGGAGTGTAGTATTGCAGGACATCGAGGATAAAGCCTTCCTCAATGGCTTGCTTCATTGAGTAGTTGTGGAAGGGATAAAATTTACCGTCGGTTGGATCGTAAGTGCCGAAGGTTTCTAGAGTTTTATTTTTGGGCGTTGCGGTGAAGGCATAGTAACTGGCGTTATCAGAGAGCTTCTGTTCTTCAATAATGCGAAGAATCTTGTCTTCTGTCGTTTCCTCTTCCTCACCTTCTTCTTTGCTGAGAGCAGCACTCATTTTAGCTGCTTTACTACCGCTTTGGCTGGAGTGGGCTTCATCAATGATGATGGCAAACCGCTTATCGTTTAAAGACTGGATATCGTCAACGATATAAACAAATTTATCAACGGTTGTGATGATGACTTTTTTGCCTGCTTCTAAAGCTTTTTTGAGTTGCTTGCTGCCTTGAGTAATTGGCTGAACAACGCCTTTAACCTGGGCAAATTGTTTGATATTCTCGCGGATTTGCTTGTCGAGGACTTTGCGATCGCTAACCACCACAATTGAATCAAAGACCGGGTTAATATTAGTCGCGTCAGTGAGTTCGACCAGTTGGTGACTCAGCCAAGTGATGGAATTGCTTTTACCCGATCCGGCAGAATGTTGAATGAGATAGCGGTGTCCAACACCTTTTTCCTTGGTGTCAGCGAGAAGCTTCCGCACTACATCAAGTTGGTGGTAGCGAGGGAAGATGAGTTTGCGTTTCTTGGTCTTGCCATCGCCTGTTTCTTCAACAATCTGAGCGTATTTTTCAATAATGTTGCTGAGACTGGGTTTGGTAAGGATGTGTTTCCAGAGGTAGTTGGTTGTGATGCCGTTGGGATTGATGGGGTTACCTGCACTGTCGGGAAAGCGCAGGTCTGGGTCAGATTTTTTACCTTTATTGAAGGGGAGAAAGGTAGTTGACTTGCCTTTGAGTTCGGTCGTCATGTATACCAGTTCTTCATCAACAGCAAAGTGAACGAGGCAACGGGCAAAGTCAAATAAAGGTTCTTTGGGGTCGCGGTCAGTTTGGTACTGCCGCATGGCATCTTTGACGTTTTGTTTGGTCAGGTTGTTTTTGAGTTCAAAGGTGATGAGGGGTAAGCCGTTGATGAAGATGGCTAGATCGAGGGCAAGTTTTGTGTTGTCGTCACTGTAGCGCAGTTGGCGAGTGACACTGAAGCGGTTGGCGTTGTAGCGTTGGATGGTTTCGGGGTTGAGTTGAGAGGCGGGTTGCTTGTAGTAGAGGGTGAGGGTGATTTCTTGCGCTTTGATGCCGTTGCGCAGAACGTCAACGATACCTCTGGTTTTAACTTGGTCTGAAATGCGCTTGAGGAGTTTATCTTCAAACCGCGTGCCGTAGGTGGTGGTGAGTTTAGCGACGGCTTGGGGTTGGGTGGCGCGGAGGAATTCTAGCAGTTGGGCTTTGTCAATGCAGTAGGCGCGATCGTAGTTGCTGGGGTTGCCGTTGATGTAGCCCGCGTCTTCTCTCAGGCTGCTGGCGATGAGAATTTCTAAGCCCCGTTCGGACATATCGGTAGGCATGGCTAGACTCCTCCCGCGACAATTCCTTCTTATGTCCAGTGTATATCCCTAACTTACGGCAAATTCAGTATGAGGGCGAATTTCGGGAGGATGGAAGGCAAGGACGATGCGATCTTTAGGAATACCTGCGGCAACTAAGTCATTAGCGATACCGTCTTCTGTGCCATCTCGATGAATCCATATTTTATCATTGATGATTTCGATGTGAACTAAACAACCGTGTACTCGTTTGTTCTGTTGCCATCCCAAGGTTAGAAGTAGGTAATTAGTATGATCTTCACTAACAATCAACCGTCTTTGTAAATCTCCGTAAGAGTAGGGAATTTGAAAATATTCATGAAGGATTTTATAAATAATTTCACGGTAGCGTTCTAAGGTATCCATTGTAATATTACCTCTTTGGCAGAATCAAAAACAATCAAATTTAAACGTTTATTTTATAATAAAATTCCTCCGATGGGTTCTTCAAAAATGTCAGAGAAGGTTTCATATCGGATAGCTAAATAAAGTATGCGTTCTGGTTCTAGGCGTTGGAGAATATCGTAGTAAAGGATATATTGCCCTAGAGCTTGTTCTAAATTTGCAACTTCAGATAAGCCAACAAAGCTTTTGATTTCGACAGCAATTTTTTGTCCTTGTCTTTCAGCAGCGAGAAGTTTTTCGGCTCCTAGATCGACGAATAAATCTTTTTTACCCCATTGTAAGGTGAGTGGATCGTTGGTAATTGTCCAACCGTCTTTGATGAGGGCGTTTTTAACGGTGTCGTGGTAGATGTCTTTAGCTGGCATAGGCAGTGTCTCGCACTTCTGCATAGTCTCGCACGTCTATTTTACCGGTGACGGTATCGGAAATGAGGGTGGTTCGGTATTCTTGGATTAGTTCGATCTCTTTTTCGGCTTGTGCGATCGCAAGTTTTATTTTTTGAAATTCCTTATCTAGAAATTCTAAAATTTGTGACTGCTCTTCAAGATTTGGAAGTAGAACTCTAACCTTACTTATTAAGCCTGCACTCAAATTCATCTGGCTGGTTTCATTGCCAGTATCTCTTATGTACTCATATGCACTTGTTAAATAGTAGTACAGGTACTTCGTCTTTAATAAATTGCAAGGATACATGGCTAAGCAAGCTTGGTTAAAAGCAGCCTCTATGCCTAAGACAGCTACTCTACCTCGTGTTACTCCCTGCCCATACATACCCATCAGAACTGTACCAGGAGATGCCAGCTTAGCTGATGAGTTTTTTAAACCTACCTCAGTAATATACTCTTCTGTTTCTCTGATTTCGTTATAATTTATTTCCCCAGTTTTGACCCAAGGAATTTCACCATTCCAGTATTCTTGACGGTTTCTGTCTGGTGTTCCACCAGAGGTAAGACGACAGACATAACCTAGAACACTGATTCCCCAATGCTCAGGAATCTCACCAATCCAATGGATGCCTGACTCTTTCATTGGAACATCGGGGTTAAGCCCCCTGGTAAGGGTACGGTTAATCAGGGCAGTTTTCTGCTCATTGAGTAATTCGATGAGCCGTCGCTTGTAGCAGATGAACTGGTCGATTTGTGCGAGTTTGTGGTTTATATAAGTAACGATTCTACGTTGTTCATCTATAGGTGGACAAAATATCGGAATTTGGAAAAAGTCATCAGAGTACATCCGAAGCCTAGATGAGCGAATCCCCTGCGATCTGCGGTGATATTCAGCAACATATTCCGGTATTCTGGCAAGATAATCTAGGTATACAGAATCAAAACAACTTTTATCTCTCAATCTATATACGCCGTAAGAAGAACTGACTATTCCTCTGTGTCTAGATAGTCCTAATGCACCCATCCAAGCCCACATGATGTTAATCACTAAGTCATCAGGATGGCATAATTTAAAACCCTCATAGGACTCAGCCATAAACATTGTGATGTTCTTTTCACTCCGAGGCGTGACTCCTGTGATATGAGAAACAGAGAGTAACTCTTCATTACCTGCTTCGGAACGTTCATCAATTTCACGAAAGAAATATTTTGCCCGCTTCACTTCCCAATGTTCAGGCACTTTATCGATAAACGATAATCCAGAAGCCTTGTAAACTGAATATTGCTTCATTCCTCCCATTTCTTCGACATCACTCTAACTGATAACAGTTCAGGACTCAACGCTGCCTATCCTCGCGTAACAACTCCACACTATCGCTAAAAATCCGCCCCCCATACTTTTGACGTAATTGCTCAAGCCGCCTTTTTGATTCTCTATGACTTCTGACCGATTTCTTGACAGGTTTAACCATAAATGAAGCCACCTACTGATAACTATTTACTGTTCACTGATAACTGTCCTAACCCCCAAAAACAACCTGTAAATCCAGTACAAATCCAGGTAAAACTTCTTCACCCGATAAACTCACAGGCGACTCTAAAACCTCTACCTCCTGATTCGGTCGATAAATTTCAACCCTTTTATTCTTCGCATCAATCAACCACCCCAAACGCAAACCATTTTCTAAATATTCCCGCATCTTTTTGCGTAAAGGTTCCATATTGTCACTCTTAGAACGCAATTCAATCACAAAGTCCGGACAAAGCGGTGGAAATGTCTCCTGTTGTTCCGGTGTCAATGCATCCCATCTCTCTTGACTCACCCAAGCATCATCAGGAGAACGATCCGCACCATTAGGCAGTTGAAATGCTGTAGAAGAGTCAAAAGCAACCCCTAATTTTGCTTGACGATTCCACGCCTGAAGCTGAAAGGATATATCAATATTTCGCCTTCCAGTATTTCCGCCAGTAGGTGGCATAATAATTAATTCTCCTGTAGCAGTTCGTTCAAGTCGCACATCTCGATTAGCAGCAGCTAGTTGCACAAACTGCTCCTGAGTAACTTTTAGTGTTTCTGGGATAATAACAGGAATCGTGTTCATAATTAGTTGCTAATTGTTTACTGATAACTGATAACTGATAACTGATAACTGATAACTGATAACTGATAACTGGTCACTGCTCACTGATAATTGTTTTAAGAACTCCCTCTGTTTGTGCCTCTAAAGCTAGTATATCTGCTTTAATCTCCTCCAAACTTCGTAACGGTTTAAACTTGTAAAAATACTTTGTAAACGAAATCTCGTAACCCCTCACTGTCTTCTCGTAATCAATCCAAGCATCCGGCACATGAGGCAATACCTCACGAGCAAAATACTCCTCAATATTTTCCTTCAAGGGTACGCTTTCTGTATCTCGCAACTCTGGATCGGGTTCATAAATCAAATCATCCTTCGTATTTTTCTGAATAACAGGTTCTGCTGTCTCGTTCTTTTCCGTAAACGTATCGTAAACTAACTTCAGTTCTTTCTGTGTCAGCTTCAGCTCTTCTGCCTTCAGCGCCTTCTCAAAAACCTTTTTAACTTCATTAAAATCTTTCTGCCGCTCACTGCCAAACAAATCTTCGAGCATATCCACAACTGGATACAGCTTCTTATCTGCTGCTTCTTTGAACTGGGCAATTCGCTCCGGTGTTACCTGCAACGTTAACCGTAAAGGACGCTCAACTGTAATTTTGTAATAGCCAAAGTCTTCGTTATCAAAAATCTTTGACTTCTCCGTTTCCTCAAAATTCAAAAACAATTTCGTAATCCGTTGGATATCGACTAGAGTTAGTTGGCAATTCTTCTTACCCAAATTCCTTCGCAACTTGCTATACCATTGTGTCGCATCGATTAACTGTACCTTGCCCTCGCGTTTGGTTCCTGCCTTGCGGTTCGACAGCACCCAAATATAGGTAGCAATATTCGTGTTGTAGAACATATCCAACGGCAAGCCAATAATTGCTTCCAACCAGTCATTTTCCAAAATCCAGCGCCGGATGTTGCTTTCTCCCTGTCCTGCATCTCCGGTAAACATCGCCGAACCATTATGCACGATCGCAATCCGACTCCCCAACCCAGTCTCTTGCTTCATCTTGGCGAGTTTATTCACCAAAAACAAAAGCTGCCCATCGCTGGAACGGGGCAACAGTTGCAACTTTTCTCCAGGCGGCAACCCCTGATGATTGACGATAAAGCGCGGATCGGTAATCTCCTTTTTCTTGCCTTTCCCTTCTTCCAGTTCCTCCTTATCCAACTTCCACGACTTCCCGTATGGCGGATTTGCCAGCATAAAATCAAACTCTATCCCCCGAAAACCATCTTTTGCAAGCGTGGAGCCATACTTAATATCGCGAGGGTCTTTCCCTTTAATCAACATGTCCGCCTGACAAATGGCGTAAGTTTCTGGGTTAACCTCCTGCCCGTAAAGCTGAATAGCAATCTTTTTACCCGTCTCGTCTGCCAGCTTTTGC
>JAIUYC010000042.1 GCA_020216575.1 Coleofasciculus sp. S288
ATTCTCCAATACGGTAATTGGTTCTACATTATCGGTATAAAGGTTTTCTGCCTGATCGGATCGCAGGAGAGATACGGTGAGTCCCTCTATGGGAGCAAAAAGCATGACACTTTGTACTTGCAAACCACTGACTTTCTGACTATTGGCGAAGAAGGGGAGGCGCTCTTTTAGGTTACCTAGGACAAACACCTGGTTTGTAACGTCCGGTTCGGGGTGCAGGAACCGATACCACTCGTCAGGAAATTCGTGCTTGAGGCTCAGCATTCGGAATAAACCTTCCCGTTTGCTGAGTTCAGCGGCATTCTGAACATATTCCTTCAAATGGTCTATAGCAGCAGTTTTGAGAGTAGTTCCACCTTCACAGGAGGTATAACGTAGGTGGATTATCACATCTGTAATGGTTTGATAATCGAACTGATGAAAATCTTGAGGCAGTTCTAAACGCCAACTGCTGATCGCTCCGGCTCCTTCAAACGGCATGTAACGCTCATCCCGGAAGTTTAGTTCAAACACACCACTATCATTTTGCCCCTGGCTGATGGCAATGGCTGTGGTGGGAATCGGGTTATACACAAAGCGTTCATCTGCCTCTTCTAACTTCTTGGCATAATCGGAAGCGTTCGCTGCAATTTTGCTGTTGCGGTATTCGTGTTTGAGCAGGCGGAGGGTGCAGTTCAGACTGGTATATGGTCCGACTACACAAGGAATAGAAACGGATACGGTTTTAATGCGTCGCTTGTAATGTCCAGGGTAGTCTAGATCAAAGCTTTCTTCTGGGATGTCAAATTCGCATACCCCAGTTTCTTTCAGTTGAATCAATACCAGGGGGTTGCTCTGTTGGAGAGAAATATGCTTGGTAATTTCGTAATCGTGCAGTTTGGTTTCTACATAGGCATTTTCTAGATGCTTCAAGGCTAAGTAAAGCTGCTCTCCAGCCAGAAAGCCGTCTTTAGCACTGTCCCAGTAGCCAAATTTGATGAAATCAGAGGTTGAAAGCCCCATTTCAAACCGAAAGACTTTTTCGGCTTTTTTGGCTAAGTCATAGGCAAAGGAGTAGGCTTGGTAATACAGGTCTTTCAGGCGATCGCTCATCCATTGATAGAGTTGTTCATTGGAGTATTTATTCCGAATAAAATCCTCCACCTCTTGGGTTTGCTCAATTTGTATCTGATGGTTATCAATTTCCAGTTGAGCGAGATCTCTCCTAATTTTTTGAGCAGTAATCTGCTTATCGATTTGCATCAGCTCATGTCCTGCCAGGTTTGCCTGGAAGATGCGGTCTTGCTGTTGGCGTGTAAAGCCTGCTTTCCGGGCAGCAGCAGAGGATTGAAAGGAAGTACGATTTACTCCAATTTGCAAAACTTGTGCGGATGCCTGCACTGCAGTTGCTATATTCGATCCGCCATATTCTGTTCCTGCTCCAACACCAAAAGGTTTAACATCTGCGGCAAAAGTCGGAATAAGATGCAAATGACCAGCCAATGCTTCCAAAACTCCTACCGCAGTTTGTAAGTCAGCAGACTGCTTGGCTTTCTTGATTTCTTCCGCTTCAGGTGGAATCAACTTTAATCCGCCATCTTCCTTCACCTCAGGCATTGGGTTTGCCAATTCAGTAAAATCAACATCTACCGTGGGTACGTTTACTTCTTCACCAACTAGTTGCAAGTAATATTGAAGCCGATGCTCAGGGGCTTTGCGGTTTTGTTCCAGACTAACCAGACTTGCTTTGGCTTCTTCCAGTTGCTGGTTCCTTACCTCCATGATCAAATTTTGCATTCGGGTATCATGTTGCGCTCGTAAAATAGAGAGGCTTTCCCCATCTTTCTTCTCTAACGCTGAGAGCAAAGCACTGCCCAGAGATTTGACTTCAGAAGTCACCTCTAATGCCCGTTGCAAGAGGTAGTTAAAGCGGTAATTGGGCATAGGAGTGCTGAGGTCATTCAGCACACTGCTGATACTCAAACCCTGAGCAGCCGCCTGTACCAATAAAGCTGGATCGATGGGTGGTTCAAATAAACTGAGCTTTCTAAATACACCTTCGATGTTGAGACAGTGACGAATTTTGAAGAGGCGATCGGCTACCGTATCCCAATATTCTAGAAGTTTTGGGTTGTCTGGAATGCAGAAATAGAGTGTTGTCGCAAATCCATAGATGTTAACGTAATGGGGCTTCCCATCAAAGTCCACCTCTGGAACTGCAATCTGATTACTAGAGGGAAATATCAGTTCCATGTCTCTCATTGCATTGGAGAAGGCATCCCATTCATCTACCAAATCCAGATAGGATGCGGGCTGAACTTTTCCTCGTTTCGGGATAAACTCTGGACGTGGCCCTAAAATATGACCAGCCAATACATACAACTGAGTTGCCTGGTTAAGGGTTTCAATGGTGTCCTGACGGAAGAGGTAGTCTCCCCAGGCAATCAGGTTATCAATGTATTTCATCACGACCCATTTCATGTAGGCGGTTGGGCGATCGCGTGCAATCAAATGGGGTTGAAACGGGTTTTCTCGCCAGTTCTCAATGCTGTTGTTAAAAGAGTTATCCGGGGCATTTGGGTCGAGACTATTCAATATCTGTTCCAGAACATTTTTAGAGTCTGTTTTCTGGAAAGGACAAAATTGCCAGACCTTGTTAATGTCATCCTGAACAGCAATGGGATTAAAAATATAATGCCACCACTGCATCGCCTCCTCAAACCGTTGAGATTTAGTAAGGTGATCTGCCAATAAAGCTACCGAGTGGAAAAGAGCTTCCCAGTTATAGATAGCATAAGGACGTTTTAGCTCATGGTATTGGAGACCATCATTAGAACCATAGTTATCCGGGGATAACGGAATTCCCTCTTTGAATACCCATGTTAGGTTTCCCTTAAAGAGTTGACCTAAAAGTTTTTTAGTCAGAGGGTGAGCAAAAATATATCCTTCTGAATTTGAAAAACTTATCCTGGAAGAATCAGAGTTTCTGCTAAAAGCTGGATAATAATTTGCTGTAGGATCTGCTTCATCATCTTTTGCTTGCAAAGAAATAATTTCATTGTCCCCGAAAAAAGAGGCATAATGAAACGAGAAGAATCCAAATATAGCTGGAACAAAACTAGATACTATCTCATCTGTGGTAATACTGTCACCATTAAATCGGAATGACAAAGGAAGAATCTGAATATTAATAAACTTTGCTGGTTCTCTTGAAAAGAAATATGTTAAATTGCCATTTTTATCTTCACTTAATTCTTCAAAAAAGCTGATTATATCGCCACTGTAATATATTTGTATTTTAATTAAATTATTGTCGGAAAATGAGGCAAAAATGAATTTTTCAGGATTAATAAAACTCCATTGAAAGCCAAAAGAAGTAGGCTGTAGAGAAGAAATAGCTTGATTAGAAAGATTTTTTGGTGTCCATTTTCCATTCTTGTATTCGCTCCAACCCAGTTTTATCTCCCAATAGGAAATAGGAACACTATCTTCCATCTTCCTGTTTTCTGCACTATCAATTATGCTTTGTTGATTTGCCAAAGAACTTGTCCAATTTTTCTTCATAAATTGGGGAAAAAAGATGAATAGTCGATTATTCCAGACTACTGGAATAACAAAAGAACCATTGCTTACAATTTCGCCCTGCTCGTTTTCTACATCAATACTTGGAATGTCAATTTCAACTTTCTCCCAGGGATACCAATCTTTGTATTTATAATCGTAATATCGGTAATAGAAAAAGTAGGGAGCATTGCGTGTGCGTGCAAAGACATGAATTTTACCATTCACTTCATCTCCATCCAAGTAATGACCTATTACTTCCAGATTTGATACTTCGTCTACCTGGATAAAATACTTCTTCAGGGCTGTTGTAACAGTTTCATTGCTGACATCATTTTGTAATAACTCGGATTCCAACTCTTGGAAGAAAGGACTCTTCACATCTCTCAATTCAGGGCGTATCCAGTTTTCGGGATAAAGGAATACCTTGCGGTTGGCTTCCCATACCCGGTAGCGCTGCATCCATTCCCAGCGATCGCGATCCAAAACCTCAGAGGGAACTCTATACTTAGCTTCTAGCCCCAAGAAACAACGCTGTACAAATAACTGCACTGATGAAATCGCCTGCTTAATGCGAGAGGTTTCCATGCAGGCATCCATTTGGACATCGATCAGGAAAAACTCGAAAAGACTGTCGGCATCTCTCACTCCCCATTCCATCAATATGGGTTGGGCTAACAAATAGGCAATCAATGCCTGCTTTTGATTTTCGCGCAAGCGATCGTGAGTTGACTTGATGGCTTCTTCCCACTCTTCTTGGGAATAGCGTGCCCGAATGGTTTGCTGAATATTACTAGCGATTCTGCGATTCCCAGTGAAATTAGAAGTGGGTTGTCCCCACTGGAATAGATCCCCCATGCCTACACCAATCTTCTTGGCGACACGCAGAGTCTCCTGAAGTTTAAGCAGGTTTCTATCATCGCGAAAATGCTCTGGATGAGAGAGGTTGAAGTGTTGAGGGAGAATCATTTTATAGATATCGGACTCGTCCCATCCCGTGAGTGCATGGATTTGCGCGATCAAGGACGGTTCACCTACGGCATCTTGGGTTTGATTTGTCCAGCGAAGAAATTCCACTAGACTTAATTCAGTGGGTGATAAGCTCTTTTTCAGACGGTAGAATGCTTCTAACCGTAGCCATTGAGGGAACGTTAGGAAATTGAAATCTACTCCTGCAAAATTAGCTGAAAACTTGCGGAAAAATTCCATTTCCTCTAGTTTCATGGCAAAGCCTTTAACCACCATTGCCGCTTTTTGCAACCGAATATAAGCGCTTCGGAACGCTTCAGTTCTTAAAGCTGGGAAGAGAACTTTATCGGAAAGTTTGACCTGTGCCTGGTCATTGAATTTCATGAACAAGCCAATGATGTTCCCATTCTCATCCTCGTCGTATCCTTTCAAGATAAAAGAATAAGCTTGACCTGCTTTGAGAAAAATTGAGCGTTGAGGAACTGTGTCAGTTGCAGTTTGATAGAAATTAGTCTGATAGAAATTGATTTGCTCTTCATCTGTTCGCTCCGGAGCAGACCATTGGGACTGATTGTTGAAGGTCAGGCTAGCTTCTCCTTCCGCTTCCAGCAGGAAAGTGTACTTTCCATCTTTCTCTGGTACGAAGAAACCTTGCCAACGCTGGGCTTCTGCCTCTGGGTCTTTTTGGTCTTTCAGGCGAATGATCTCCTGGTAAAGCGGTTCACCCGCTTGCGTTTGGATGACTTCCATGACTAAGGTCTGGGTGATATCCAGAGAGACTCCCAGATTACTGGCAAGCATCTGTACAATCAGACGCTGCCGCAACATTTCTCTGAGGTAAGGCATGAAATGTGAGGTCAAGTACACCCGTTTCTTGAATCCACTATCTTCTTCCGGATTTTCGGTATTGACCCTATCTTCAGCCAGTAACACTTCTTTAGCAGCATCCGGATCTGCAAAGATGGGTGCTAAAGTATCTTTAAAGAATTGTTCCGATTGACCAAACATTTTATTCGCAACAATCAGGAAATTTTCTTTATCATCAGAATCACTAATCTGGTCGGTCAGAGCAATTACTTTGTTGCGATCGGAGTCACTCAAAATACCCGTGATTTGCAATCCTTTTGTCCCGCTAAACTGCACCCTTTGCAGAAAGGTTTGAAACTCTCCATCTGGCTGTTTCTCTTCATTTTTTCGTTGTATCAGCAAGAAATCTGTAATCGCCTTCTGGTCGGTGTCGTTTAATCGGGTGCTGAACTTGCGGCGGGTGTTGTCCAGATATACAGTGGTACCCTGAACTAGAGCGATGATTTGTTCGACGATCGCCCCATCATAGAGCAAACTCAATTTGCTCCGTAACAGTTCCTCAGTCGCCTCTTGCTCGTCCTTAATATCAGCGTGGTCTATTTCTATTTGCAGCAGGGCATCTCTGAGGGCGATCGCAAGTTGAAAGATTTTCGCCATACTCGGTCTGAGGGGGCGCTGAGAATCATCCTCATCATGTAGCAGATAATTTAACTCTCGTGGGCTGAAGTTAGAATTCTCGATTCGGGCAAAAAGGTCATAGAACTTTAGAGTCTGAGTGGGTTCTCCGAAGGGTTGAGATAGCCCCTTCATTAGAGCTAAAACACTGGGGAGTTCTTTGACTCGCAAGCCTAAGGTCTTAGCCAAAAGAATATGGCGATAAAGCTTAGAAACATTGTCTAAAGTCAACTCATCTGGAATTGCCACCAAGCTCATGATGGTCTCAATCATATTGACATCGACCTTCAAAGCTGCCATTAGTACTGGAAGGTGATCGCTGAAAGGGGTTCCCGCTTTGCTGAGGTAAGTACCTAATTCTTCTTTAAATACATCGTCTACCGCAATAAGATTGTATTTAAGAAATAAGCGTTTGTATAGAGAGTTTTCTCCATAAACTCCAATATGTGTCCAGTAGGTTAAAAGCTGCGCTAATTCTAATCCAGTAATTTCCAGCAACTTTTTAACCGCTACCAGTTGCTCAATCAAGTAAGGTGTGATGTCTTGAATAACTTGAGAAATAGGCTCTGGTTTACAATCATCTTCGGGCTTGATAGGGCGAGGGTTGGCAGTGAGGATATTGTCCCGCTCTCTGAGAGCAAACTCATTTTCCTTTTCAAAATTTCCAGAGGGCATTAATGCCACAAACTTATTAGTCGTTAAGGAACCAGATACCCCGATAGGAGGTTTTGCTCTAGCTTCTCCCACACCAACAATTGCTTGATCAACTTCTTCGATCGCCCAGCCCAATTTGCACCAAAGGCGGATAAAGCGATGAAAGCGATCGTATTCAGATGTAATGAGATCTGTTCCATCCAGATGCTTAAGTTGGGTTTTGGTGAGATCGCAGTTTTCTTGATAATTTGTACAAATAAAGGGCTTATAGTCTATCTCAAGCACAAGATTTTGTAAGACTTTTCCCACTTCTCCATTTAGACCGAAAAAATCTCCGGAGGTGATGATAAAGTCCTGGGCAAAATCATTGTCTAATATTAGTTTTCCTGTAGCAGTGTCTAGATGTCCGAGATATTGCTTCGGAGTGGTTTTAAGGATATGAATCTGACACTCCTTATCAAGATAAAGACTGACAAAAGAGATATTACTTTCCCCAGATCTACGTCCGGCTAATCGAATTGTTCCTTCGATACACTGGCAAGAAGAAGCATTTTCTAAAACAATAACCTTGCCAATCTTTGTGAAATATTTGTAGACCCAGCACTCTACATAATTTTTGTCAAAATCATCGGAATAAGGAGGTACAAGAGTGTCTTGCAGAAGTTGAACAAGTTGCTTATATTTCAAGCTAATATCAATTTGGCTTTCATCGACTAAAGTTTGTAAGTAGCGATAGCTGAAGCGAAGGCTATTCATATACGCCAACGCCTTACCTGATAGGTAATTAGGATTGATGTATCGAGTTTTTAATAGTTCTATCAGATCAACATACTTGATATTGGTTCGTCGTAGGAAACCAACGATTCCAGTTTCCTGAGCAGGCTTGACCCATTTCAGTTCTTCCAGCATCTGACTTTCATTGCCGATGCCATAGTAGTCCCAAGTATCCTTTAAACCAATTTTTTCTTGATATTCTGAAAGGGATAAATTTGTTTCTTCTTTAAGTTCGTACCATTCCTCAGTATGAAATCCTTCTTTTGTGAGGATAACGTATTCTTCTTCTGTTAAGTGAAGAAATTCAGCCGCGATCGCTCTATCCACAGATTGCACTTGCAACTCTTGCATCCGCATGGCATTTTCCCCAGCTTGAATAGGGACATCTGCCCGGAATGTATCAAATAATTCGTAACGACTGGTACCAAGATAATTTAGATATAAACGAATCGCATCAATCGGTTGATGATAAGGAAGTTTGCAAACAGGATAAACTGTTTTGCTGAGGATCAAGTATGAATAATAGTTCGTGTTTTGAGGTTCGGCTAATAATAGACTACTACTCTCATCTTTAACATTGTATGAAGTAATCATAGCCCGCTTAGGGTTTTCAGTATCATTTTCATATCTCCCTAAGGTGCGTACAAAGCCTTCCATCACCTCATTCACCAAATCGATGTAGGGAATGAGAGTGTTGGTGTTTTCACAGGTTAGTTGGAGATGCCCTAAGTCTGGGCGACGCCGGAAAAACATGTCCAGGGGCGTGTTTATGAAGCCTGCCTTGCCAGTGTTGTCATTTTCTAGATCTAGATTGTTATTGCGTAAGTATTGAAATAGCTCAACCAAATAGGCTGCGGGGCTATAAACCGAGTTGCAATGGGCACATTCACACAGGTCTACACTGCCGAAAAGCGTCTCGAAGTTGATCGGAATGTTTTTCTGCTGGGCAACTGCTACCGCCGCTGCTTTGCGGGCATCTACTGACAACTCGCCATGAATCATGCGGACGGGGACACCCAGGACTGCCTGTCTAAGGGAAATGTAAGCGTGCTCATTACGTGCTGTGATAGTTTGAGCATTGTGATGAACAGCGCGGGCTACATCCTGCCCACCTAACCGCTCGGCAAACAGGCTAACGAAACGTTCCATCGGCACTTCATTGATGGCATAGGCTGAAGTCAGGTTCGTTTTCATTAAGGTAGGCATTGCTTCTGCCCTGGGGCTAAGGGCAGACAAGCGTTGCAGCTTTTTCAACCGATCCACCACCTGTTCCCGATGTGCTTCTGGGACTTGTTTGAGACTATCGGGATTCTGCAAGACCTGGAGTACCGAGGTTTTTCGGAAGTCTAGGTTCGGTTGGTTGTTAAAGAAAGAAAGTAGTCCATGACGAATATTTTGATCATCTGCGGAAATCTCTTCATCTCGTACCATGCGATGAATTACTGCTGTGGGTTCCATTCGGAACAGGCGATCGCTAACTCTGGCAGCACACCGTTCCAGGCATTCTTCTTCGTCTTCTGCTTCTGTAGCTTTTGGAATGCCTGCCGTGCGAATGAGGGATTTAAAGTCCTGTTTTCTATAGTTGAGGGCGAGATCGCGTAGATTATGAATGTGATTGTTTTGAGCAAACGTGGCTACCCAGTTTTCCCGATCCTCCAGAAGTTCGGCAACTTCATGGTTAAAGGTCAGGCGTTGGATGGTTTCTGCGTTGAATTCTTCACTTTCTTCGAGGCGAGCTTTGAATTTGCTAAATTCCCCCTCAGTTTCAATAAAGAGTTGATCTAATTTCTCCTTTCGCTTTGGCTCTGTAATGCCCAGTGTCAGGTTTTTGAGATGGGTTTTCTTGCGGGTTGAAAGCCGCAATGGAGTGCTTTGATCGCGGGGAGTGAGATCTTGAGGGGGAGTACCTTGAGGGCTGGTGCGGGTACTGGTACTTTGGTCGGTAGCAGGTGTCGCTTTGTTCTTTAGATTGGAACGATCGCCCCCTCCTTTAACTCCCGCTTCTACCACACTAAAGGAAGAGGTAAATTCCTCAATCGTTGCATCGGCAGGAACTTGACGACCTGCACAACGGCAGACGGGAAAATAGTCTACTGTGTCGCCAGGGTTAAAAGCAGGGAGTGACGCTCTAAAATATTGAGACCTAAGATCGCGTCCCTTTTGGAAGTATCGAGCAGGAATAGTAACAATTGCACCTTGATTGACTCGGTAGCGGATTTCTACAATATTGCTAGCATCTGCTGGATAAACGCCGACAGTGACAGTGATGGTGCTGCCTGCTGAAACAACATCGCTGGGCGCTGGTGCATCTGGTGTTCCGTACCACAATGAGATACCTTCATGCTCGATACGCATAGTTTGTCGGCTCCATAAAACTTATTCACAAGGCTGGAATTGAAAGCTCAATCATTTCTTTGGTTCCAATTCAGCCACAGCCAAAGACAGAGGAGATTAACCTTATTGAATAACCACAACCACAGTTTGGACTGATCTATCCCTTGTTCTTGGTTATCTTCGCAGTTCAGTCAGTCAGAGGGTGGCGTGGAAGCGGTAGGCTGTTGAAATTCCAGTCGAATGACTGAGGTGGGGTCTTTTAACCGCAAGGCAAAACGCTCGAATACCCGGAAGCAGTAGAAATTACCCTCCTGACGGACATATTCGGTAAAGGCATCTTGACCGATGACTAAATCCATTGTGTTACCACCGAGTGAGAGGAATAGTCCTATCGGTTTGGGCGTCAGAGGTAGTGTGCCAGTGCCATAGTAGCGGGGGTATTTGTGGTGAGCATACATATAGCTCATATCTCGCCCATAGCTGTGCATATCTTCGGTATGCTTTTTCATCATGTCTTCTGACATGGACATCATTCCGTAGGGCATTTCAGTTACCAGTGGTTTAATGCGATCGGCGGGAATGATTAGGGTTGTGGGTAAGGGAGCATAGGAATCGGCATAGGGCTGGAAATTGAGAATACAGACGTAGGGACCATAGTGGGCTTGGGCGAGGTTTTGACCACTTTGCAATCGAGAATAAGCCAGAGAAACTGCTGCAAAGATGTTTTCGCCCCAACGAGGAGGGAATTCGCCTGGGGCTGATGTGGTTGGCACTTGAATTGTTTGAATTGGGGAGGTTTCACCACTAAATTCAGGAGCTTCTATTAAACCTGTTGTGGCTTGTCCAGACACAACAACGACTCTGCCATCTGCAAACAGAGGCTGGGCAGTGCGACCAGTGATTGCGCTTTGTCCTTGGTGGATAGCAATGTCTACACCTTGGGAAAGGAGGTTGGTAGCACGGGTGGCAAGGGTGAGAACACTACTCAAGTCCGGCTCCATAATCTGCTGGTAGGTCAGTCTGAATTGGACTTCTAGTTCGAGAATGGGAGTTGTAGCAGTTTCATCAATAGTGAGTTTTTGTTCCCCCTGTCTGTTACGTTGATCGTTCAGAAGTACGGTGTCTGAGGGAATGGTTTTAGCGCCTGGTGCAGGATAAAGGGGTAAGTATTTTGGCGCTACCTTGGTACGCTTGCATTCGTCATGGACAGCCATGTCGATTTGCTTCCACTGTTCGTCAGTCCAGGGGAGTTGGTTTTTATTTCTTGTGTCTGCGTTCATCATCGGTTGAATCTCCTTTTCTGAATTTTTAAGTATT
>JAIUYC010000043.1 GCA_020216575.1 Coleofasciculus sp. S288
GGTATAGTCGAAAAACTCTCATTGCAAGTTAGTTAACCTCGTGAGTAGCTGTGGTAAATTCATATAGGAGTGATTTTATAGTGGCATAATTACTCGCAGTTTGCTAGTAATAATAGGTACTTTCATCAAATCCTTATTCAGATTTTATACAATCTTTATCGGGAGCATAGCCTAGGAGGTGTCATCTATCGGAGAAAAGATTTTTAATCTACATTTCGCGATTTTACTGGGTCTACAACTCCTATCGCCATTGATAAACAGCAAAAAACGGGAAGAGGAAAAAAACTAATTTCCACTCCCAAATTTTCTACCAGAAATGGCGACTGCCGATCCTCAGTTGCAATTAAAAGTTTTTCTCGTCCAGCTCCTGGCAAGCAAGCAACATCGGTGGATGCAACTTGTATAAATTGATGTTCTAGCGCCCTAGTTGTTCCCGTACCTGTCGCCGTAGTTTAAGAGCGCTTTCGTTGTCAGGATCGATTTTCAGCGCCGTGTCGAGGGAAGCGATCGCGTCATCATAGCGTTTAGCCCTCCAAAGGGCTGCACCTCGGTTAGCCCAGGCTTCTACATACTTTGGGTTGATCGTTGTTGCTTTATCAAAGGCAGTAATAGCTTCTCCAGGGCGGTTTAGCTTCAGGAGTGTTACTCCCTGGTTA
Source organism: Coleofasciculus sp. S288 (assembly GCA_020216575.1). Lineage (GTDB taxonomy): Bacteria > Cyanobacteriota > Cyanobacteriia > Cyanobacteriales > Coleofasciculaceae > JAIUYC01. The sequence goes on from JAIUYC010000043.1 coordinate 657, forward strand.
TTCCAGGCTTCAGCAAATTTTGGATCGAGGTCTTTCGCTTGGTCGGAACTCTCTAGCGCTTTCTGGTGATTCTGCTGTTGGTCAAGGGCGAACCCCTTACTAGAGAGGGCTTCTGGATAGTCGGGTTTGAGGGTTAGGGCGCGATCGCAGGCTTCGAGTGCTGTTGTTGGTTGCTCGAGTTGGTTAAAGCTGTAGCAGCGACCCCAATGGGCTTCAGCAATTGTCGAGTCACGGACAATCGCTTGGTCGTAGGCAGCGATCGCCTCTGGATACTTTCCTTCTTTCCGCAGGCGCTCGGCGTAACTCAGAAGTTCGTTGAGTGATAATTTTTGTAGAGAGGAGGTAGTTTGGGATTCTGATGAGGGAGTCGGAGATGCTGATGGCGTCTTCTTGCTAGGAGTGGAAGGCTGCACCGATGGACTGGCCGAGCTGGGTGTGGCTCGTTCACCCGGTAGGCGAATAATTTGGTAGATGGTGTTCTCGATAATTCTAGGGAGGAAAGTCTTTGTGATCACAAACGTCACGACCACAGAAACCAAGACTGCCAGAATCGAGCTGACATTGAGGGACTGTTTCTGAGTCTTGGACTGTTTCTGGGTTGACTTGGGTGGCGTAACTGTGGAGGGTGGCTGGGAGGAATCCTGTGCTTGCTGCCGTCTATCGAGGGGTTTTTTTGAGTTGGAGGAGTCAGTGTGTGGGTCTAAGGGGATTTGCGACAGATTGCGCAGGACTTCTAGAGCCTCCACTGCGGTCGAATAGCGATCGCGAAAGTCATAGCGCACCATGTTGTCAAGAAACGTTGCTAGTTCTCGACTCACTTGCGGTACACGAACGTGCCAATCAATTTCCCCCGTCTGCAAGTTCATAGTTAAGTGCTTGGGGGAAACACCAGTTAATGCCTGGATACCCACCATGCCAAGGGCATAGAGGTCGCTACTAAAGCGGGGATGCCCTGCCAACTGTTCATTAGGCATGTAGCCCCCAGTCCCAATGCAAATCGTTGAAGTCGCCTGTCCTAGTTGGGGATTGACCGTCTGGGTGCTAACCTGTTTCACTGCACCAAAATCAATCAGCACGATTTTGTTATCACTGCGGCGTCGGATTAGGTTAGAGGGCTTGATATCGCGGTGGATAACATTCTGCTCGTGAACAAACGCCAAGACTTCTAGCAGGTCTTCTAACAGAGCAATTACTCGATCTTCTGGCCAAGACTGATCGCTTGCTATTTCTCTGCTGAGCGGTTCTCCTTCGATTAATTCCTGAACAAGATAAAACTCCTGATTTTCCTCAAAATGCGCCAACAGGCGGGGGATTTGATTGTGGTCACCTAGCCGTCCCAAGACTTTAGCTTCTGTATCGAACAGACGTCTTGCTATTTGCAGACTCTCATCATCCCTTGTCTTGGGCTTGAGCTGTTTGACCACACACCGAGGGGAATGCGGCAAGTGTACGTCCTCTGCCAGAAAGGTATGACCAAACCCGCCTGCTCCCAACTGACCAATGATTTTGTAGCGTCCGCCCAGGGGTTTTTCTAGGTTGGTCGGTTCAAATAAACTACTCATCCTGAACACGGCTCTAACTACACTTCGAGCCTAACTGAAAATCGCGATTGGGTAAGGAGATTTTTATACTTTGTTGTGTACTTAGTCAAGCAAGGCATTCAGCCTTGTTCACGGCGTTTGACGTAAAACTAGTAGGGGAAGTTCCCAAAGATCGCTAACTATTTTTTGTCATTGCGTTGACCGGATTTTGGGATTTCAAACGTTCATTTCTGGATATTAGGAGTTTCTACCTGAGCGTTTCATTAGATGTAGATCACCTATCGAATAACTGAGAGGCAGATGAGTGCGATCTCAACCCTCCCAGACATCTACAATGTATTTTAGTCTTTAATAGCCTGAAATGCTTTATTCTCTTTAAATCCTTACTGAATGCGAGCATTTTTAGATTCAGAATTGTAGGGGCGAACGGACGTTCGTCCCTACTGATAGATGCCAAAACGGGATGCCCTCCAATCAAGGAAAAGGCAATCGCTCGTTTGCTATCACTCCAAAGAAATTGCGTAGACCCAATCTTGGTAATTCGGCTCGCGATTTTCTGTAATGGCTGTAAGCTTATCTCTGAGCTTTTCCGTTATTGGTCGATTCGTTGATAATTCATAATTTTCAACTCGTTTCACCGGAGTAATCTTCGCCGCTGTTCCGCTCAAGAAAACTTCATCAGCGATAAAAAGCTCAGATTTATCAATAGGTCTCTCTATCGTTGAAATTCCAAGATTTCTGGCAAGTCTCAAAATACTTTCTCTCGTAATTCCTTCGAGAATATCTTGTTCATATCCAGGGGTAATTAATTGCCCATTTCTTACGATAAATACATTCATCCCAGATGCTTCGCAGACTTTGCCCTGAGAATTCATCAAAATCGCTTCATCAAAGCCAGATTCTACCGCTTCAGTTTTAGCCAAAGACGACGTAATATAAGCACCGCTAATTTTTCCTCGCAGGGGTAAGCTGCGGTCTTCTTGCCGATGCCAAGAACTGATGCGACAACTAACTCCCTCAGGAGACAAATAATCTCCTAGCTCTAATCCATAAATGAAAAAGTCTTTCTCAATATTGTGGAGTCTAGGAGCAATTCCTAAATCGGACGTGTAAACGAAAGGTCGAATATAAAATGACGTAGTCGGTTGATTTTTTTTGACAAATTCAACTATAACGTTCTGAATTTTGTCAGCTGGTAACTCGTAGTGTAGGAACTTAGCACTATTGCTGAGTCTGTGACAATGCCGATCCAACCTAAACAACAAAATTTGATTGGGATTTTGAGGGTCGGGAATACCTCGCAACCCTCCAAAAGCACCCGTTCCGTAGTGCAGTGCGTGAGTAGCAATGGAAATGTTAGCTTCAGAGAAAGGAACGAACTGGTTCCGAAAGTAAGCAATAGGCAAAAAATTAGGCATTGTCAGAGTAGGGAATGAGTCTTGCCAGTTAATAGTATCGGTGACATCATCCTACATCGAATCAAAGATTACGGTGTAGACTTCCCGAAATCACTTCCGAGCATTCCTGGTTTTTTCCTAACGGAGTTTCGACACCTATCTAGATTGAGTTTCCCCAGAGTGGCACTAGTGCATCACGGCGGAAATGCGCCTACCATCTAAAATAAGCTCAAAAGTCCAGAAATAAAGCTTTTTGACTTTTGAGTGCGTCGGGTTTGGGAACCTGCGTCCCAAACCTGGAGACGCGCCCGGAGGGTTTTGACTTCCAAGGTAGCGACACTAGTTTCCTTGTCTTATTCGTGCCATCATCAGCAGGTTAAAGGCATCTTCGTCGTTCGGAACAAGCTGAAGTGCCTTTTCCAGGGATGCGATCGCCTCATCATAGCGTTCCAGTTCCATCAGAGCCGCACCTCGATCGCGCCAAGCGACTGCAAAATCGGGTTTGAGAGCAGTGGCTTTGTCAAAAGCGGCAATCGCGTCTTTAGGACGCCCCAGTACCAAAAGAGATGTTCCCCGGTTAGCCCACGCTTCTGCAAAATCGGGTTTGAGTTCGGTTGCTTTCTCGTAGAGGGCTAGCGCTTCCTGGTGGCGCTTGAGATGGTCAAGGGCATAACCTTTACTCCACAGGGCTTCTGGGTAGTCAGGGTTAATGGCAAGCGCTCGATCACAAGCGGCGATCGCTTCGGTATACTGCTGTTGGAGGTTCAGGTTGTAACAGCGCTCCCATTTAGTTTTCGCATCCTCCGGCTGCGATGCAGAAGCGGGTGAAGGTTTGGCAGCAGACGTTGCTGGAGGGGGTGAAGGTTTGGTAGAAGGCGTTGCTGGAGAGGGTGAAGCTTTAGCACCGGGTGTTGCTGGAGAGGGTGAGGCTTTGGTTGTCGGAGAAGGACTGCTAGGAGACGGCGATGTTGAGTTCTCAGTCGAGCTCACACTGGGGCTAATGACAGCAGGACTGCCAGGAGAAGGAGATGTAGACTCCTCGTTCGAGTCTTTGCTGGGACTTGTGACAGCAGGACTGCCAGGAAAAGGGGATGTGGACTCCTCGTTCGAGTCTTTGCTGGAACGTTCGGTGGAAATATCTCTGGTAGTGGCACTTTGACTCCCCGTGTCAGGGAATAAGACGGGTTTAGCGAACCAAACCATCGCTCCGGCGGCAAAAACAGGCAGAACTAACCAAAGCTGAACAAACCGTTTCTGAGCGACCTCTGGTGTAACAACTGTTGGTGCAGAACTGGGCGATGAGTGTACCGAAGGTTGAGATTGTATCGACTCTTCCCTGGCACGAGCTAAAGAATTCTCTGGGGAGTTCTCAGTTCCCCGTTGCCAGTCACCTGTTACAGGAGACAGACTTTCCTGTTCTCCCTGATTTCCAGAAAGGGGAATTCCTACTAACTCCTGCTGAGATGGAGATGGCGTTGAACCGATGCTGCTGGCTCCAGGCGGAGATTGAACAGGGGAAGGCGCTTGCTGCCAAATTTGGGTAGACGATGAATTTGTCCCAGAGTGTGTCGAACTTGCAGTATCCAGTGAGGCTTGGGGGGCTGGCGCGGTCGGTTCTTCTGTGGCTTCCGTCGTTGGCTCGGATGCAACTTGAGACTCTGAGACTGGGGTTAATAGACTCCGCACCGCTTGCAGGGCTTCTACTGCCGTTGGGTAGCGATCGCGAAAGTCATAGCGCACCATGCGGTCAAGAATTGCTACTAGTTCTGGACTGACATGGCGTGCGCGATCGCGCCACACAATTTCTCCCGTCTGAGGATCTTCACTCAGGCGTCTGGGGTGAACCCCTGTCAATGCCTGAATTCCAATCATCCCAACCGCATAGATATCGCTGCTGAAGCGAGGATTCCCGCCTAACTGTTCCTTGGGCGTGTAACCCTGAGTGCCAATCGAAATAGTCTTCGTGTGACTCACCTTGGGATTAGCAACCTGCGTGCTGGCTTCTTTGACTGCACCGAAGTCAATCAGTACGATTCTGCGATCGTGTCGGCGGCGAATTAGATTAGACGGCTTGATGTCGCGGTGAATCACCTGCTGCTCGTGGACAAAGGCCAGCACATGCAGAAGGTCTTGCAACAGAGCAATCACCTCAGACTCCAGCCAAATACGCCCGTCTGAGAGATCTTTGGTCAACGGCTCCCCTTCAATTAACTCTTGGGCGAGATAAAACTCCTGAGCCTCTTCAAAGTGTGCCAAGAGGCGGGGAATTTGGTCGTGGTTGCCGAGTTGGTAAAGAACTTTGGCTTCTACATCAAAGAGGCGTCTTGCCGTTTGCAGACTCTTTTCATCATCAACCTGCGGCTTGAGCTGTTTGACCACGCATCGGGGATGTCCTGGCAAGTGCAAGTCCTCTGCCAGAAACGTTTGACCAAACCCACCTGCTCCTAATTGGCTGATGATTTTGTAGCGTCCGCCGAGGGGTTTGTTTGAGTTTGTCGGTTGAAATAGGTTTAAAAGGTTTAACTTCATACCGTCCCCTCTACTTGAGAGCGGTTGCTGTTGTACTGAGTAATGTTAACCAATTTTAAAACGACTCTTCTATTGCTGAGAGGCTGGAACGCCTCTGCTGCTCGCTGGGTTGCAATGAATACGAACCGGAAGCCCTCTAGCGGAGAGACGCTAAACTTCCCATTATAGTTCCAGAATCAGTGGATTGTAGTACACACAAAGAAGGGCGATCGCTAGATGGTTGGCTAGAGCGATCGCCCACTTGTAGATAGTTAAAGGAGGCAGTATTTAAAGGTATTTGCTTATTCCAAGTTAGCTGCCAATCCCTGATCCTCACTTGTATCGGAAGGAAGGGGTTTATGTTAAGCTAGTGGGTTATGACTTATACACTGAGCCAGCTGTGGATGAAAACGGCTTTGATTCTTTATTTTTGGTCTTTCTAAGGCAACTCCACAGATGTGGGTTTAGCGATGTGGGGCAAACCCCAACCCAACTTTTCTCGTAAAATTCGGAAAAATTCCGGGTGTTGCAAGCGGATGAAACGAGCAAAGTAATGCGATCGCTGCATTTGCACCCGGTCATCTTGCAATAGATAGCACCCAGCGTTGCCATCCACTACCAAAATTAGCTGATTGGGAGTCGCCGGAAAAATCGTTATCGGTTCGCTATCGGCAAACACCAACGCTCTTGATGCCAACGAATGCGGACAAATCGGCACTAATTGCAGCACCGACACCCCAGGCGTTATCACTGCTCCTCCAGCACTGAGCGAATAAGCTGTTGAGCCAGTCGGCGTTGAGATAATGATGCCATCTGCTGCAATATCCACCAGTGCGTGATGCCCAATTTGGATTTCAAAATGGCACATGCAAGTCAAGGGTTCCCGGTGCATCACCATCTCATTCAAGCACAGCGCTTCCCACCACAGGTTGTCCTTGCGAAATACCTGAACCGTCAGCATGGAGCGCTCTTCAATCTCATACTCTCCCGCCATCACCTGCTCTAAGACACGAGGCAACTGGTTCACATACGTCTCGGTCAAAAAACCCATGTGACCCGTATTCACGGCAAGCAAAGGGATACCAAAGGGGGCGACTTGACGAAAAGCGGAGAGAACCGTTCCATCTCCTCCCAACACGATCGCAAACTGCATCTGTTCATCAAAGCCAGTAGGAGCCAGCTTGTCCATCGGCGTATGGCAAACCGGAGAATCAGGACGCGAATAGCCCAGAATTCCACCAATGCCAGTTGTTAAATAGACATCCCAACCCGCTGCCATCAGCTTGTCTTTCAAGTCCATCGCAACGCGAATCGCTACGGGTTTGATGTCGTTGTAGATGATGCCTGCTTTGGGTTTGCTCACCAGTCCGCGTCTTAGTTGAATAATTGAGAACAGTTAGCGCGATGCATGGTCATAAACAGGGAATTTCCCTGGCAATGCCAAACGATTTTTCCCGATGAAAGCTACTGGTTTCCAAGCCCGATCATCAAGAGCAACATTGGTCAACTCTTTCCTCTATTGATTTTTGGAAAGATGTCTTAGGGTAGGAATCCAGTATTTTCCTTAATCAAATAATTCTAGCGTGACATATCTTAATCTCTTAATCACGATTTTGGGTTTTAAAGGGAGTCTTTTTCTTCTTAGCCTGCTTTTTAGCTTTGCTTTTCTCGAAATCGATTTCTTTAAGCTTCTTCATAATCCGGCCAAAGTAGTCTTGTAGGTAAACTTCTAAGGTTGTGGTTTCCCTAGGGTCTAGCCCAAAGACTTCGTAGACTTCATCCATCGAAGCATTCAGGGGTTTGCCAGTTGCCAACACCTCTGTGAAGGCAAGTCTATCGGCAACATTCCAGCCCCACTGAAAAAATCGCAAAACCCGACGCATCGCTCGGAGGAAGTTGAGCGGGAGTCGGGCAACTTTTGCATCTTTCCCAGACAAGCGTTCGCACAGGCGGATGATTTCGTAAGCTTCCCAAGCGCGAGTCCCTACAACCGGAAACGTCTTATTAACCGTTTCTGGAACCTCAAGGGCGCGGACAGCAAATTTGGCAATGTCCTGAGTGTCCATATAGGCAATGGGAGCTGCCTCCCCAGTAATCCAAACCGCCTGCCCATCTAAAATCGGAATCGCATACTGGCCGATTAGCCCTTGCATAAAGCCGCAGGGTTGCAAAATCGTGTAGTTTAATCCCGATTCAGCCAAGAACAGTTCCGTACACCGCTTGATTTCCATCAACGGGACGTGAGGAAATTCTTTTGAATTCAGAATTGAGAACAGGACAAACCGTTCGACTCCAGCAGCAACGGCGGCTTGAATCAGGGAGACTTGGCCATCCCAGTCCACCTGTTTGATCGAAAGCGTGTCCGTAGGTCGGGCTGTCGCCGCATCGATCACAGCATTTATGCCTTCAAGGGCTGGCGGTAGCGTTTCAGGGTCACACAGGTCACCCTGGACAATTTCCGCGCCCCATTCTTTTAAAAAGGTCGCTTTTCTTGGACTGCGGACAAGGCAGCGTACCTGATGTCCTTCGTCCAGGGCGCGACGAACCACCTGTCTTCCCAAGGTGCCTGTTGCACCCACGACCAACAAGTTCATCAAGGATTTTTAGTAAAGAATCTTAAACTTTCTAAACGATCTTATCAGAAATCCTGTCTCTGCGCCAGAGCGTAGACACTAGAGACTAGGGCAGTAGAAGTCAAAAGGCAAAAGTCAAACGGCAAAATTGAGTGGTTTTGACGATTAACTTTTGACGTTCTACCGTCCCTAATCCGTTACAGAGACTCCTCTTCACCCCCTTGAATTTTGAGTAACAAGAAGCCCAAGCCTAAGCCCACGAGAATCAGCGTAAAGGACAACACTGCTGCATTAAACATCTCACCACTCATTGTTTCTATCTCCTAGTTTGTTAACAAAGTGTGCACGTAACGCGATCGCAAAAAAGTTTGATAACTCTTGACAATAGCGCCCCCATCACCAGCTCCAGAAAGCTGAGACAGGGAGTGAAAACTGAACTACAGCTCCCTAGGGGGTATTTTAGAACAGCAAGGTGGTCAATCTCTAGACAAAGGTGCTGTGAGTGGCTGCTGTGGCACAGGATTGGAGTTGAATTAAAAAAATGAAAACAGGGACAACTTTCTTTACAAAAAAACTCAAGTCAGTGCAAGAGCGTCCCCGGTTAGCTGTTACGTTGGGAGATCCGGCAGGGATTGGGCCGGAGGTGGTACTCAAGGCATTAGCCGATCCAGAGGTTACCAGTCATTGTGAGATAACTGTGATAGGGACGCGATCGCTGTTGCAGTCCACCTACACCCAGTTGCGACAGAAGCTTGAGGATAAAGAGGCGCTAGCAGACCCAGAGCAATTATCCCTGCTTGAAATTGAAGCATCAGCAGAGCGTAAAATTACGACAGGTGTTGGGAATGCTGTCAGTGGTGCAGCCAGTTTTGTCTATCTGGAAACCGCCATTACTCGCACCCTGGCAGGGGAGTTCGATGGTATCGTCACCGCCCCCATTGCCAAATCCTTATGGAAAGCCGCAGGACATGAGTATCCGGGTCAAACAGAAGTGCTGGCAAAATATGCAGGAGTTGAGAGATTCGGGATGTTATTTGTAGCGCGATCGCCTCACACGGGTTGGTTGCTTCGTACCCTTCTCGCTACTACCCACATTCCCCTGCGTCAAGTCCCGGACACCCTGACACCGGAGTTGATGGCGAAAAAACTAGACTTGCTGGTGGAGTGCTTGCGCGTCGATTTTGGATTAGAAACACCTCAGATTGCGATTTCTGGGTTAAACCCTCACAGTGGAGAGCAAGGCCAGTTAGGTCATGAAGAACAAGATTGGCTGATTTCCTGGCTAGAGCAAGAACGCCAGAACCGTCCTGGGATAAAGCTGGATGGTCTAGTACCGCCAGATACCTTGTGGGTCAAAGCAGGCCAAGCGTGGTACGGAGAGGGCGAGATGAGCACAGAGAAGGCAATCCAAAATCGTTCGACTGAGCGCTCGCCGAACGTCCGAAGTCCAAAATCTAAAATCCAAAATCTCCCTGATGCTTACTTAGCGCTTTACCACGACCAAGGTTTAATTCCGGTTAAATTAATGGCATTCGACCGAGCTATCAACACTACTATTGGTCTACCATTCATTCGCACCTCTCCCGACCACGGCACAGCCTTTGATATTGCAGGTCAAGGCATTGCCAATGCTACCAGTATGAAAGCCGCAATCCAGTTAGCTGCTGAATTAGCCAACCAGAGGATAAACCGCTGCTAGCCAAAAGTAACATCGAACCCTCAACACGGGAACCCTATATAGGTAAACTAAGGGAAATTTGCATGGGTAGCGCTATTTATTTGATTCAGGATGGCACTCAGCTCGTTGAGATGACCGAACAACCCTATGAATCGGAGGATTTGCTGCAAAAGCTGCTAGCTAGCTATCCCAATCTGCTGGCTGGAGAGCAAATAGACAGTACTACACCAAGACGCTGGCTTTTAGTTTCACGCGAAATGGGAGTGCCATTTGAGGAAGATGGTTGTGATAGATGGTCACTCGATCATTTGTTTCTCGACCAAGATGGGATTCCGACTTTTGTAGAGGTCAAACGCAGTAACAATACTCAAATCCGCCGAGAAGTAGTTGGCCAGATGCTCGATTATGCCGCCAATGGAGTGGTTTACTGGTCGATTGAGAAAATCCGCGCCCAGTTTGAGGCTAATTGTCAGGTTAAAGGTCAGGATTCCGAACAGATACTAGGCGAATTTTTAGGGGCTGAAGTTGATGCAACTGAGTTCTGGGAAAATGTCAAAACAAATCTGCTTGCAGGTAAGGTACGCTTAGTCTTTGTTGCTGATAAGATTCCTACTGAACTTCAGCGGGTGGTAGAGTTCTT
>JAIUYC010000044.1 GCA_020216575.1 Coleofasciculus sp. S288
AGTAACCGTAGTAGCAGTGGCTAGTTGGGACATAGCAACGCCTATCATGAGTCAACGACCAAACAGGACTCCAGTCAATTTCTTGGCGTTCATCAAAGGGTTCTGGAACCCAGTTAAACCGGGAACCGCTAGCATTCCATTGTTCGCGATGTTGGAATTGGCGATCGCTAAACAGCATACAAGCATTGGCAGGAATGGCAGTATCGAGTTCTGCAAACTTGGCTCGAATTCGCGCTTCATCCCCCTGAAAAACAGCCGCATACCGCTCAATCGACTCGCACAACGCACTTGCCTTGGCTTGACTGTCCCGCTTCCCTTTCCCGCCGGATCTACCTCGCAGGCTTTCGCGCCAGAAGTAGAAGTTATCGTCCATGAGGACAAAATTATGGTCAGAGAGATACGAATGAGTCGGCACACTCTCCTCCTCTCCCACTGTATTTCGCCGCAGAGCGCTAGTGATACCTGTAATTGGACTGATATGATGAGCTAACTGTTTAAAGGTTGCCTCTGGCGAGCAACTGCGATGTCCGCCATCGGAAGTAAACGACTTTTTTTGGCTTTGAAGTGAGATTGCTGCTGATTGCCTGAGTGCTACCTGTTTAGGATTTCCACAGCAGGAACATTGGGGACGCCGGATGAGAACGTGGCTGTGCTTTTCCAGGGATAGCGCGTTCAGGGTAACAATATTCCCCTCAAGGTGGGAGTTCGTTTCGCAAGCCACCCATTTGGCAGTCTCGGTTGCTGCCATTCCGAGGGCAATGTGCAATGTTGACGGCAGTGTAGAAACTGATGTGGGGAAAGGTTTAGTTGTAGTTTTTTTCCTCTGAAGGTAGCTGTCAACTTTGCGATGTCCTTGAAGGCGATGCCGCAGGCATTCCCAGCATCCCGTTTGTCCAGGGATAAAGATTGGGCCTACCCACATCTCAATTCCTACGGGCTTAACTAACATCCAGGGATGGTTGTGGCGGTTGGCGTCCCGGTTAAAAGCATCCAGTCCCTCTTGCAGGTAATCATCCGTCAAAACTATACTGCGATCGCCTCCGTCTCCAACACGAACTCCAAGTGATTCCAGCAAGGTTTTGAAAGGAGCCGTATCAACCTTACCAAAGGAACCCAAAGAAATCGTTACATCGTGTAAACGCTTTGCAACTTTTTCCGGAGCTAGGTCTAGCATGCTCCAAAAAGCAGCTTGTTCCAATGGCAAAGACGGATTGGCATCAACGACATAGCCTTGATGGCGCAACTCATCCAACAGGGAAAACACCTCTAGAGGTGATAGTCGATCCTGGAGGAGAAGGATAATCTCCTTAACAGTATGATGCCCGTCTAAGAGGGGTGCCAGTTGGATGTAGGGTTCTCCGCGCAGCAGGAAGTGTGCTTTCTCGGACAGTAAAAAGACACCTTCTGAGGGAACAATTTCACACCGAAAGCACGGCTTAAACCTCGGTTGACCAAACATTACTCATTTATATTTCGCTTGTTGTAGCCTACCAGGCATGGCATTTGTAACAAAATTTTTGGATTGGCGGCTCAAAACAATAGAGCTTATCATGTCCGTCTAATTACCCGTAATAACAATCTTTCCACGTCTCCGTGTCTCCGTGTCTCCATGTCCCCGTATCTCCACGTCCCCGTGTCATTTCTACTATGGGTGTTTAATCGGACATGATATTAGCGATCGCTAAGCGCCTCCTCCTCAATTTCCTACAGCAGGATGAACTTCTAGGGTGATGGCAACGTCAACTATCTGGCTTAATGTAGCAGAAGATACGACTGTTTGCACAAAATATGAAGCGATCGCTGATAACGCTTACTCTTAGCTTAATTTCCTTATCCTCCCTCATCCCACCGACTCTTAGCGCCCCTCCGCGAAGCCCAGACCAAGTAGAAGCTTGTGATATTTTAATTGCTGGGGGTGGACTAGCGGGTGCGGCGGCGGCTTACGAAAGCTTGCTGGCAGGGCAAACGGTTTGCCTAACGGAAATTACGGACTGGGTAGGTGGACAAATTTCATCTCAGGGAACCTCTGCATTAGACGAACGTCCAACCCAGCGAGCGCGTCTATTCTACCCTCGCGGCTACTTGGAACTGAGAGAGCGCATTAAACGCTACTATGGCGAACTCAATCCAGGTGATTGCTGGGTGAGCGAATCCTGTTTTCTTCCCCGCGATGCGGACAAAATTCTCTCTCGCATCTTAGACGACGCTGCCAGACGGGGCAAAGGCACGTTGAAGTGGTTTCCCTCCACAGTAATCAAGGAATTGGATATTAGCTCAGATGGACGGATTATAGAAAGTGCGATCGCCATTCAGCACGAACCGACTGACGGTGCTCCTCCCCTCAACACTTACCCCCTCTCTCAAACCATCGAAGATTGGTATCAGTACGAAGATTCGCGCCGCTTTGAGAAAACGATTATACGTTTCGTGCCTCAAAACCCATCGGCGGGAAATGCTCCCAACTGGTACGTGGTTGACGCTACCGAAACAGGCGAATTAATTGGTCTAGCTGATGTTCCCTATCGCGTTGGCATTGACCCTCGCACCCATCTAGAACCTTCCTCTTCTAGCGTCGGTGGCAATCCGTATTGCACACAAGGTTTTACTTACACCTTTGCGATGGAAGCCACTGAGGAACCCCAGACCCATCAAATGCCCTCATTTTATCCCCAATATCAACCCTACTACAGCTATGAATTGCCGCGATTGGCGGACTTTGGGTTGGTGTTCACCTATCGGCGCATTTGGAGTCCCCAAGAGGGTGAAGCAACCCGGTTTGGCGGTATCAATTTTACCGCTCCTGCACCAGAGGATATCTCTATGCAGAACTGGACGTGGGGCAACGACTACCGCCCGGGAAATCCTGAAGATAACTTTGTCTATACTCGCGAACAGTTACAAGCGACAAATCAACTTGCTCCTGGTGGTTGGATGGGCGGTTTGCGTACAGATGCTCTACGCAAAGGTGAGGAAATTTCCAAAGGGTATTTCTACTGGCTCGTTGAAGGAACCACCGACTCTCAACTGGGAGAGGGTGTTAAAAAGCAGCATCCTAATAACCGTTTTCTCTCCGGGTTAGATTCCCCGATGGGAACCGTGCATGGGTTGTCCAAGTACCCCTACATTCGGGAAGGGCGGCGAATTATTGGACGCCCCTCTTATGGCTATCCGGAAGGTTTTATGGTGTGGGAAATTGACATTTCCCGCCGTGACTACAAGGAGGATTATTACCGTCAGACGCTCTCGCCGCAGATGTATCGCGACTTGCGGACAGCCCTTGCTGGACGTGAAGCGTTTTCGATTGTCGCGGGTCAGAAAGCACCGGAAGAGGTTAACCGACGTACTCGCTCCTCAATTTATCCTGATTCTGTAGGAATTGGGCATTATGCGATCGATTTTCACCCCTGCATGACTCTCAGCCCCCCTGAAGCGCCTGGTAACACAGAAAGAGAAGGAGAACGACAAGGCGCAGGTCAAGCCTATCCCTTCCAAATTCCTCTGCGGGCAATGATTCCTCAGAAAATTGACAATATGCTAGTGGCTGGAAAAAGTATTGCGACCAGTCACATTGCGGCGGCGGCGTATCGAGTGCATTCCTTTGAATGGTCATCGGGTGCAGCAGCAGGAACCACGGCAGCATTTGCCTTGGAAAAGGGAATAGCACCTTACGAGCTAGTGGATGAACTGCCCCGACAAGAGCCGCAACTGCGAGTTTTGCGGCAACGATTGGAACAAAGCGGTAATCCTACAGCGTTTCCAGATACCTCAATTTTCAATGAAAATTGGGACGAGTGGCGCTAAGCCATTCAAAATTCTACAAGAGACAGAAAAAACGCAATCAGGGCGTTTGTAGGGGCGGGTTTAGCCAACAAATTCGGGTATAACCGATAACATCTAAACAAAACCCGCCCTTATTTTTCCCTATTTTTACTAACTGCTAGCTTTCTTTTTTGAAATTATATTCACCGATACTTTAAATTAGGGAGTACAACTGACCCAATGTAATTTTTCTGTATAGTTTTCCGAATTATGATGAAATTTAGTAAAAGTTATAATAGAGTTGAATTAACTGTAACTTGTTAACTTAATCAAATGCGGTTGGGGTGTTGATTAAGTTGCTTCATTCTTTACTCAACGCTTAAAGGTTATCTTTATAGCTAAAAAACCTGAGAGCTACTTTTTGCAATAATGCTGATTGAATGGGTGCAATGCCGCCTTATGAAGGTATACGAGTTCAATCAGAATCATTTTGGTGTACAAGCCAATCCGCTATTGAGTTTCTTGAAAACTTAGGTCAAGCATTCTCTGAATTGCTTTCTAAATCGCCTTCATTGAACTCATAAAACTGTTTCAAGGCGGCTGATTCAACCTGCAAGAATTTAACCAACTCAAGATTGATGAATTCAAGTATAAGGAATAGACCCATGAATCAGCAAGAGAAAGAATTTTGCTTTTGCACATTAGCCCTAGGCAATAAGTACAGACTTCTTGCCAAAGAATTAGCTAGAGATTTAGAACAGTATTCTCCTGGAACAGTATTAGTAGTTGGTACAGATTCACCCAAGGATTTTAAGGCTTGCAATAATGTTTTAGCCTTTAAACTGAAGCAAGCAGGAATTCTACACTGTTATCATGACAAACGCTTTGTGATTGACAAGGCTTTGTCAAGGTTTCGTGTCGCCATCCAAATTGATGCAGACACAAGAATTGTAGATAATGTCCCCGATCCGATTGAATGGCTTCCCGGAATTACAGCAGGTCATTTGGAGAATCTTGTCGAACACGTAGAAACCTATACTCCAGAAAGATTAGAGTCTCTTAAAGAGATTGCGCTTAAGCTAAATATCCCCTTGGAAAAAACGACGTATGTTGGAGAATCGTTGTTTTTTGTTTCGAGAGATGGTGGCAAAGAAAAAGAATTTATCAAACACTGGGATACTATTGCACGCTATCTAGAATTAAAAGGGATACACAGTGGTGAGGGGAATGCTATAGGCATGGCAGCAGCTAAGGCCGGACTAAAGATTGGCAACAGCTCTGGTTGGGAAACTCTTAATAAAATCAAGAGGCATATGGATGCTTCGTATGAGAAAAAGCCCAAGAAGTTTTGGCATAGCTTTCAACGCAGGCTAGGATATCACTATCGCTTACAGCGAACTAGGATAGCTGCATTAACTAATTTTGACTTCTACTACCGATAAACTATAGCGTTTCTCCAAGAGGTGAGGTACACCCTAATTGCATTTACTATGCCCCATACCCTATGCCCTATGCCCCAAAACTAGCAACTCTGTGCCTCACTAGATTGAGAACTGCTATAAGTTAATGGGGAATTGTAAACAGATGCAATTACCCATTACCCATTACCAATTACCCAACAATTAAAGATAAATTTCTTGCCCTTGATCCGTGAAACGGATACCTGTAATCTGCAATTGCGGGTTATCGAGCAGAGTTTTACGTAGGCTGCCGAATAGAGCAAACTGCTCGCAAGTGGAAAGGGAGAGAAACTGCCGTTGGGAATCCGGCGACAGGCGCAAATCGACTGTGGCAATACGAGTTTTGGGATTGATGCTGACGCGATATCCGGCTAAATCCAAGTCGCCAGAGGCAGCTTTCTCTAAGACTTTCCCTACCGCAGCATTGACAGGAGTTTCTGCGGGAACGGCCACTTTTTCAGCGACTAGCGTTTGACACTGACTGTCGGCTTGATAGACGTTGAGAGTGATAGTCTTAGTCGATTGAGCAATAGCTGTTTCCTTCGTGCCACGAGCATTTAAGGACAACGCTGGGGCTGAGGTTGGCTTCTGAGGTTGGGCTGGTGTTGAGGTAACTTTATCCGATTGAGATGTCGAGGGAGTGTTATCGGGCTGAGTTGTTGGCAGAGGATTAATCGTTTCAGTCGCGGGTAAGCTAGCGTCGTTACTTTCGCGGTTGCTGGGTGGAGAGGCACAACTGCTAAGGCTGAAGAGTAATACTCCAGAGATGAAGGGGGCGAAATATTTTTTGATACCGTTCATAATTAGGAAAATCATTAATTAGATAGATTTGTCCCAAGCAACCACCCTGGAAATTAAGGATTGGAGCGTTCGGGGCTACTATTGATCTACCGATGTCTCGGATAGAGATCAGTGAAGATTTGCCTGAAGTTTATGGATTGAAGTCCATGAATTGGCAGGAGTAACTTCCCTTGCGCTTGATGAACCTTGTCTCCGTGCATGAGGCAATAGAGGATCTATCGTTACTTCATATGGACGTGTTGCACTGTCGAATGTTGCCGACTTAAACCAGTTCAAGCCAAAACGAAATGGCGTGTCACCTGTCGATGTTAGGCTGTTTACATGGTGGAGAAGCTATTCGAGAGGTTTGTAGCGATCGCGCCATCAAAGTCCACACGGAGACTCATACCATTTTGGATTTTGGATTGGAGAAAACCCTAAGGCGAACAGGTTTCAGTAATTCAAATGTGGTTAATAGAAATATCACTGGCTTAAGATTCCTGAGATAAATTGCAGAACCTCAAGCTAAAATCCGTTAAAACAGTTTTCAACTCTTATAAAATTAGCTTTTTATCAGTTTTAACTAACTTTCGTTTTTAACCTTTACTCCGAAGAATAAGAAGAATAACCAGAAAGGTAGGGGAGTATCCCATTTTGCAAATATCTTTTTTGTCTCAGTGCTATCCCCCTTGTCCCCCTTGTCTTCCTTGTCCCTTTTCACAACTATTTTTGCAACTTCGGGATGCACCCGAAAGGTATGGCCTTTTAGCTCAGGGGTTAAGTCAGTTTTATTGATTTAATATTAACTTTTCGTGTGATGGTTTATACCTGAATAGCTCAAAGTTTAACAAGAGGAAGTAAAGTCGTATTCTTCTAACTTACGGGAGCTTAACCTAAAACTATCACTTTCGGCATAAGGCGATATCATTCTTCAGTTATAGAGCGAGAAAAACAGGAACAACTACCGTGTGTAGTAGCCATTACTTGCCTCACAAACGAGGAGTTGCACACCTAGTTCAATTTTTGAATTCAAGAAAAAATTTTTTCCGGTAAAAAAGCAGCAGTGTTGCTCGGAGCTTTTCGGATTGAAACGTTAATTTCAGCCTACTTCTTGAGTATTTAGCAATAACACACAGTAGAGGAGACCAAAATGTTTTATCACGTCAAGGAACTGCAATTTAATGCACGGGTGTCCCAACCTGATCCGCGCTTTGCCACTATGCTTCTAGAACAGTTCGGGGGTCCGAATGGAGAACTCAAGGCGGCATTGCAGTACTTTGTCCAAGCTTTTGCTGCCCGTAAGCCCTACCCCGACAAGTACGACATGCTCATGGATATCGCGGCTGAGGAGTTCAGCCACTTAGAGATTGTCGGGGCAACAATTACAATGCTCTTAGACGGCATCAATGGCGAACTGAAGAATGCTGCTGAGAACAGCGCAATGATGAAGTTCCTCTCAGGAGGCAAGGCGGAAAGGGAGCAGTTGATCCACGAGGTAGCGGTAAACCCACAGTTCCTGGCACTCTCTGGCGGGGGGCCAAGATTGACCGATAGCCAAGGGACACCTTGGATGGGTTCCTACGTCAACGCTAATGGTGACCTGACTGTAGATTTGCGCTCAGATATTGCAGCGGAGTCCCGCGCAAAAATTGTGTATGAGTATTTGCTTCAGTTCACCGATGATCCGGATGTGCAAAACACCCTGCGCTTCCTGATGACTCGTGAAATTGCCCACTTCCAAATGTTCTCGGCGGCGCTGGATAATATTCAGCCGAACTTCCCGCCAGGAGTACTTCAAGGTGACCCGCGCTACACCCACCTGTACTTCAACATGTCCAATGGAACGGACGTGCGGGGACCGTGGAATGAGGGTCAAGGTCCATGGCAATCTGGCGAGAATTGGATGTATATCTCAGACCCCATCGATCACGTTATCAAGACTGAAGGGCTGACAAATAACCAACCCATTCAGGGTTCGAGCCACACTGAAGAGGAAGTTGAGCAAGTGAACCGCGAACTAAGCTCGAAGCGGAGTCAGGAGGTCAAGTCTGCTATCAGCAGCAACCCGAATCAGTGGTCGTCCTACATTCATACCAACGCCAGTAGCCCAAAGCAACATCAGGGTAACGCAAAATAGGGTGAATTTGCGCTAACCGCAAGGGCGGCGAGGAAGCCTTCTTCTTTCAAGGGAGGAATCGCCGCCCGGTAACTATAGCAAAAGGCAGAGGGCAGAGGGCAGAGGGCAGAGAGCAGAAGGCAGAAGGCAGAAGGCAGAGGGCAGAAGGCAGAAGGCAGAAGGCAGAAGGCAGAAGGCAGAAGGCAGAAGGCAGAAGGCAGAAGGGAAAAGATTGACTGCCAAGGTTTCAGGATTTTGCGAGAGTCAAGAGTCACCTTGGCGACTGCTATAGATGAACAGAGTTAAACGTCAGGTGGGCATTGCCCGCTAAAACCCTATAGTTCAAACCTGGAGAGAATAATGGGCAATGCCCACCCTACAACTACCAATTCATTTTGAATTTTGAATTCAAATAAAACATGGCTAACCTTTACGGAAGAACTGCTTCAATATCTCGCTAGGTTTGCGATCCCAGGTATCGAGGTGATTGTAGATTAAACCTTCTTTGGTTAGGCTGTAGGTAGAGTCCCCATCGAAGTAAATGCGAGCTTTCCAGGGAACGCGCAATGTGCCGCGAACTGTCCAATAGGCTTTGATGATATCCTCATCTGTTTGTTTTACGTCGTGCAGATCGAAGTAGATTTCGGTAAAAAAGAGTCGGGCGTGAAATCGTAGAGTCCAGAAGATGATGCGATAGTTAAGTTTCCCTTTGAATTGATTAACAGGGTCTTGGAAGTTGATATCTTTTGTATAAATGTCATAGGAGATATCGTTTTCAAATAGCGTTGGCAGGTCTTTTTTGAGCGTTGCGATCGCTCTTTCCACCTGCTCTTGGTATTGGCTGGTACTCACGTTCTCTGAAGCCGTCACCTACTGCGCCCCCTATCCCATCACTAATCAACTACTTCTTCTATGATTACCGATATGGGCGCGATCGCACTTTAGGGACTTCCAAAAAATCAATTATCCCAATACCTAACATTGGGTAAGGGCGGGTTTTGTAGGGAAGTTAATGGCTTGTGCGTGTAATTATTCGCTAAACCCGCCCCTACAAGGATATTTTTTTATTTGGAAATCCTTTAACTTCGCTGTAGAGCCTGTTTGATCAATCTTCCCAATACTGAAATGCTCTGCTCGATCGCCTCAGGTTCGTGGGAAAAACTCAGGCGCATCGCATTATAGCCCTGAAGGTCTGGAAAAAACCACGTTCCATCCGCAACCAACACATTATGCAACAACGCCTCCTGGCAAAGCGTCGGCATGCATAGATTGGAAGGGAGTTGCACCCACAGAAAAATTCCCCCATTAGGAACTGTCCAAGATGCCTCGGCGGGAAAGTAATGCTCTAAAGCCCTCAGCATGGCATTCCGACTTTGTTGATGCTTGCTGAGTAAGTGAGCGATATGGCGGCGATAATGCCCTGACGCGAGATACTCGCTCACAATGGCTTGGGACACGGTGGAAACATGATAGTCATGAAGTAATTTTCGTTCCACCAACGGCTGATAATGTTGACCCGTCACTACCATATAGCCCACTCGGATACCGGGCATCAGCGTTTTCGAGAACGTCCCGATGTAAGTCACTAAATCGTGTTGGTCTAATGCCTTGATAGGTGGAGGTACGGGTTCAAAGTTTAATCCTTCATAAGCATTATCTTCTAGAACCATGCACTCATACCGCTCAGCCAGTCGCAACAATGAGGCACGGTGAGTTTGGGAGGTGGTGACTCCGGTAGGATTGTGCAGCGTACTGACGGTATAAATTAACTTCGGGCGATAAGTGTGGAGGTATTGCTCCAGTAACTCTAGATTCATTCCTTCTGCCGTCATGGGAATGCCAATTACTCTGGCGTTTAAGTTTGACAGAATCTGTAGGATGCCATGATACGTAGGACTCTCGACAATTACCCAGTCTCCAGGTTGTACGTAGTAATAGATGGCTAAAGATAATGCTTGCTTGGAACCATTCGTAACGATTAAATTCTCCGGTGTCACCTCTAAGCCTCGTTGCACTAGCAGACGTGCTATTTGTTGGCGCAAGGTTAACTGTCCGTGAGGGAGGTCGTAATTAAATAGGGTAGACCCGACCTGTTTCATCGCACGTCTGGCAATTCTTTGCAAATCCTCTAGTCCTGAAGCGATAGGAAAACCAATCCCCAGGTTAATCATGCCCTCATGTTGTTGTGCAGAAACTGAGGCGATGTAGAAATCAGAGAATGATTTCCCTTGTTGCTCTGCCAGAATCACTTTTTGGGGTGGGGCAAAGTGACTTGTAGACTGGGGAGAGATGATTGAGGGTTGGCTGACAAAGTATCCAGCGCCTTGACGGGCGTGAACGAGTCCATCTGCTTCGAGGACACTATAGGCTTCAATAACAGTTAATTTGTTAACTTTTGTGCTTTCGGCAAGGGAGCGAATCGAGGGAAGTTGCTCTCCAGGCTGCAACGCACCTGACTCAATTAGACGGCGAATGCGATCGCGGATTTGCAAATAAACGGCTTGGGCTGAACTCCGGTCTACAGGGATTCTCACGAGCCAAGTCCCTCTTTGAAATCAATAAAACTTGAGTGCTGTTTAGAACTATATACGATTCACTGCCCCTCTTAGGTAGTACAGTTTTGCTGAGTTTTACTAGGACAGTTTAAGAATACCACAACTGTACTATTCAAAGTTCTGCAATGTGTACCTTATCAGATGAATAGTTTCTAGGAGAGAGTAAAAATAACGAACTCTCTTGGAGGAGTGGAGGCGATGAAAACCTCTAATTCAC
>JAIUYC010000045.1 GCA_020216575.1 Coleofasciculus sp. S288
AGTGGGTCAAGAGTTTGCCAGGGCATCAACTTCAAGAAGCCGTAGCTGATGCACTCGACGCTCACAAGCAAGCGCTCTTCAATGGCGGGAATGCTGCTCGGTTCAAATCATGCCGCAAGCCCTCTCAGGTGGTGAAGTTTAAAGTAGGGAACTTCAGGAGTGGCACTTGGTATCCAACCAAAGTTAAGGACTTGCACAGCAAAACCACTCGGTTCCTAGTCGATAACTACAAAGTCATATTTCTGCCAACGTTTGGCACATCTGAGATGGTTGTCAAGTCGAAGCGAAAGCTCAAGAAGAAAACCGCTCGGAATATGCTCACTTGGAGCCACTTCAAGTTCAAGCAGCACTTACTCCAGATGGCAGAGCGGGAAGGTGTTTTGGTTATCCAGTGCAATGAATCCTACACGTCAAGAACTTGCCCTGAATGCGGTCACATCCACTTCGCTTTGGGTGGAAACAAGAAGTTCCAATGCCCTAAATGTGGCTACACTGCTCACAGGGATTGGAATGGCGCTCGGAACATTATGGTTCGAGCTTTGCAGGCAACAGCCTTCACCGTCATCGGTGATGCCATACAGGTTGGAATCTGCTATTAGCAGGTTTTAACAGGTTAAATGTTGCACATCTTATCCCTTAATGTTTTGAAAGCAAAAAAAAAAGAGAACCACCGAGGCGGCTCTCCCGATCATCAGGGTGCATCTACTACTCATACTATAGCGTTCCGGGGTGAGGGGTGTCACCCCCTATTTGAAAAAAACTTTTCGACACTCCCCCTCACCCACTCTCCTCCTCTTCTCCAATCAGTGGCGTAACGATGCAAATTCCCGCCTCTCTACAGGTGGCGGACTGGTTTCTGGTAAAGGCGGACGCAGGCAGAGATAGACAAGACAAGTGGACCAAACAGAGGCACTAACCCCACTGCCCAGAAAATGCGGGAATCCTTAAGTCCCCGTCGTGCCATGTCATCGTCAAACAAGGATGTCAAGGGAAATATCAGGCACATGAGGGCAAAATCCACGCTAATGAGGTGAACAAAGTGCCTTGTCTGGAACTGTTGAACATAATTGCCCCAATCTCCAGCAAGTACTACCCAGGCAAGTAAGCCAATCGTACCGAGTAGAAGAAAAATTCCTGTCGAACGTCTATCTAGAATTCTCAGCCATTTATCTTTTTTGCCGTAAAAGTCTTGATTGGATTGACGGAAGATTAAATAGGGCAGGAGACAAATCACTCCCGTAAAGTTTGACCCGATAAAATAAGGCCAAGCCCGGAAATTTTGCATTCTGCCATCAGCGAACATCAGGCAAGCATAGATCATTGGCCAGACGCCCATTAAACTGAATATAACAGGTATGATGGCGTTAAGTTTTCCCCACTGTAGGGTTAATAACTTCTGAGCCAATGGCCACGTATCAGCTCGATCAAGTGGAGCTAACCAGATGGTATAAGCGACAAATCCAACCCAGATCGAAAATAATGCAACTTTTCTGCCCATCATCTTCCTTAAGTGACAGTTCACGCGCTGAAAAAACTAACTTTAAATCTGAAATAGCGTAGCGTTATAACCTCGGTTAGTTAATAGGTTTAAGCACTTTTCAACTGCTGTACCTCCGCACTTGGTAGCAAGTTCCAGCCTGCACTCCTCAGCTTTTGGTATGTTGCCCAGCCCTTAGAGCCTCCAGGAATAACATAATCGGGTACGGCATATTGTGGAAAAGCTGTATAAGGTCGCCACGGCTGGTTGGGTGCAGTTCGTAAGTGCAATACCTTTTGCCCACTACTTCCCATGAGAGGTAACCAACACATTTGTTTAAACATGTAAAACTCCTTAGGTCGAATTTCAGGTCAGCTTATTAACAGAGAAGCCAGTAGTTTTAATTAGCGAATCAGTTCTGCTAAATAATAGCCAAGGTTGATTAAGCTAATACCAAGGCTCAGAGTTGAAATGAGGGGAAACCATTGCAAGGCATCCATTTTTTAACCCCCTCTATACTTATATAGATGACCTCATCCTCGCTATAAATGGTCTTAAACAACATCTCTCTATAGTGTTATTTCTTCTATCTCACTAACTCTTTCTTGAGTTTTAGAGATAGTCCCGATACATCTTCTTTCTGTATCAGGCTTAACATCCTTTTAGCTAATTACTCTCTAATTCGGTGGATTTATAGTTCTTTGGAGAGATGCTGGAACGGCTTGCAGGCAAAAAAATATTCTTGTCGTTTTCCTGAGCCGGAGATAAAAAATATTGATATGTCCAACTCGATTGAATTCAACGTGTTTGCTCCTCGTAACGAAGGGGCTGCTTTAATCGGTTCTTTTTCTAATTGGAAAGAGATACCGATGGAAAAAGGAGAGGATGGTTATTTCTGAATTCAGGTAGAGCTAAAGGATGGTGTTTATTTCTATAAATTTCGCATCCAATCCAAAAGTCCTGTGTTCGAGCCTAATGAATGGGTAGTAATTTTTCCGATACCGTCTTGGCTGAGGAGAACGTCCCTAACGTCCCAGCCCCTGGCATCTGGCACGACTGGCTCAGCAACTGTGATGTCGAAGCTGAGGAGAACGAAATGGTCATTGACCTGCCAGAGTATGAAGCGCGGGTATTGGTCTTCCGCGAATAGGAAGCTTTCAGCGCCAGCAACAGAGCAAGGAGACAGGATAAGAATAACATTTACTTAAAAAGAAGGAGGCGAACGTAAGTCCCGGTCGTGATATCCTGATGTTTGCGACCTGCTCCCCAGCGTATGTAACGATGAGGTTGGCGGTTTCCCAATCCCTTTGGAACACTGTATAGAAGTAATCTCTGCCATGTTCTCATCTGAATTTCCCCAAGAGAATGGGCAATCTGGATTGCCCCAAGAGAATGGGCAATCTAGTAATAGTAGCGTCACGCTAACCGACGAAGCGGGGCGATCGCTCAAATGTTACATTGAGCATTCCCTGGAAGTGGAAGGCTCGGAATACTTTCTCCTTCTCCCGGTAGACTCCCCAGTAGAAATTGTGGCTTGGGACGCCGAAGACGACGACGAAGCTGAAGCTACCCTCATTGAAGACGAGGAAGAAATCGACTTAATTTTCTCTGACGCCCAAGCGGTGCTTGCCGAGCAAAATCTAACCCT
Organism: Coleofasciculus sp. S288; assembly: GCA_020216575.1. Taxonomy (GTDB): domain Bacteria; phylum Cyanobacteriota; class Cyanobacteriia; order Cyanobacteriales; family Coleofasciculaceae; genus JAIUYC01. The sequence continues at coordinate 3,126 of JAIUYC010000045.1, forward strand.
TAAGCGCACCGCTTATACGCTCACCGTTGCGGGTGAACTGCCATCGGTAGATGAGGACGAAATTCTCACGATTGAAATTGAGGATGACCAAGAAGACTTAGAACCCGAGCAGTTCCAGCTTCTCGCCAGCTTCTATCACGAAGAGCAGGAGTATGGAATCTATACTCCCCTAGATCCACTCCTATTTTTTGCTCAAAAAAGCGAGTCAGGTGAAACTGAACTCCTTTCACCTGAGGAATTTAAAAAAGTGCAGCCACTGTTAGAAGAATTGCTGTTTGAGGATCTCGATGAAGAGTAGGTGCTAGGGAAGAAGGATTTTCATCCATTCGTTGCATGCTCTTCTCACCTGAAGCCTAGTCTGAAAATAGAGGTCAGGGTTCGTATGGGTGGGTTTGATTGAAGTGTCGTGGAAATGCCAGATATCTCAACGAACCAAACCCTACACAAAGGAGTCAAGGGAAAGAGAATTTCATCCTTAACCGGAACCATATATGAAAGCTGTCGGAAGCATCTGTAAGTGGTCGTATTATCTTGCCATTCTGCCAGTAGTCGTGGGTGTGTGTGCATGGCAGGGTTGGGCGTGGTGGAGTTGGGCGCAGTCGCCTCCCATGGCAGGTTCCTCCCCAAACGCCGCCACCGAGAAAGCCGTACAAATTCAGATTCCCTCAGGAACAGCTGCTCAACAAATTGGCGAGGACTTGGAGGCGGCGGGGTTGATTCGCTCGTCCTATGCCTGGAGGCTATGGACGTATTGGCTGAGGCTGCACGACAAACAAGGCGGGTATAAAGCCGGAACTTACACTCTATCGCCAGCTCAACCCCTGCCAGCGATCGCCGAAAAAATTTGGACGGGTGAAGTGATGCAGTTATCATTCACCATTCCCGAAGGTTGGTCGCTTCAGCAGATGGCAACGTACTTTGAGACTCTGGGCTTTTTCAAAGCACAAGACTTTCTCGCTGCTGCCAGCCAAATTCCCAAACAGCAGTTCCCTTGGTTGCCCGATGAGTTGCCTCACTTAGAAGGGTATTTATTCCCAGACACCTATCAGTTGCCGAGCGATCGCGTTTCACCTCAACAGGTCATCCAACAAATGCTCAAACGGTTTGAGCAAGTGGCTTTGCCAATCTACGAACAACAAAAAAATCAAACGAAGCTGTCTATTGATGAGTGGGTCACCTTAGCCAGTATCGTAGAAAAAGAAGCAGTCATTCCTGAAGAGCGTCCTCTCATCGCCGGTGTCTTTACCCAGCGCTTACAGCGCGGCATGAAACTCGAAACCGATCCCACCGTCGAGTATGGGTTGGGCATCCGACAAACTGCCGACCAACCCTTAACCTACGCTCAAGTCGGAACAGCCTCTCCCTACAACACCTATCTCAACCCTGGACTGCCTCCTACTCCCATTGCCAGTCCAGGTGTAGCGAGTTTGAAAGCCACTCTTAATCCTGAAAACACAGATTATCTGTTTTTCGTTGCTCGCTACGATGGCACTCACATATTTAGTAAAACGCTAGAAGCTCACGAGGCAGCTAAAAACGCCGTTCGTCAACAACGGCAAACTCAGCAACAAGCATCACCTTCACCTTCACCTTAGAGGACTAAGGGTTAGGGGCTAATCGGCGGACAAGCCAAACGTCAAAACTTCAAGGTTCTCCCTGTCTGTCCTAGTCCCTAGAACAGCCTGGCAGCAACAATCCACCCGTAAAAATTCTTCCCCTGCTCCCCCTGCTCCCCCTGCTCTCCCTGCTCTCCCTGCGGCTGTTACCCTAGAGTAATTGGGGAACCATGCCAGCCCAAAATTTGAAGCATCTCACTCCAAATTGCAAACTATGTTAAAGGGCAACAATTTTGCCGACTATCACTAACCGCTTATGCCTTGGGTAACGAACTTACAACCTGATTTAATTCTTGGGGGATCTATCTTGAACCTTACCCCAGATATCCTACAGCAGTATCAACTTAAGGGTCTAGTACTGGATGTAGATGAGACATTAGTACCCCTAAGAGTATCTCAGGCATCTGAAGAACTTAAGCAGTGGGTCGAGCAAATCAGACCAGTGGTAGCGTTGTGGCTGGTCAGTAATAATCTGATTGAGTCTCGGATCAGGAATATTGCCAAGTCTCTGAACGTACCTTACATCCTAGGAGCTCGCAAGCCGTCGCGGCGAAAGTTAAAAAGAGCGGTAGAAGCAATGAATCTACCGGTGGAACAAATTGCCATGGTGGGCGATCGCTTATTCACCGACGTCCTAGCTGGCAACCGCTTGGGAATGTTCACCATTCTCGTCGAACCGATGATCGATCCCAGCGTGACTGTCCCTTCCTACCCCATTCGTGACTTTGAAGTTTGGGTAACTCAGACTTTGGGGGTTTCCCTAACGGGCATGCAACAAAACTTAACTAAAACTGACAAATCAATATAAACCGAAATATAAAGAAAACATTACGAGAGTGGGAAAGCTTAGAAAAGTCTGGCATTCTTAATAATAGTTCAAATGGGGTCAGCAAATATAAAGACCCTAAACATAACAGAAAAACCAGCCATCATACCATCCAGAACACCTCGCCCCTTATACTCAAAGGCGAGGTGTTCTATAATTTTGGCTTGTTTAAATGATCAATGACCACTCAAACGATTGTTGTCAAAGTTGGCACATCCAGCCTGACCCAACCTGAAACGGGTCAGCTAGCGCTTTCGACCATTGCTAAGCTCGTTGAAACCCTCACTCACTTGGGTGCCTCTGGTCATCAGATCGTACTAGTCACATCAGGAGCTGTAGGAGTGGGTTGTGCGCGGCTGGGGTTAAAGTCGCGTCCCCAAACAATGGCACTCAAACAAGCCGTTGCAGCTGTCGGGCAGGGACGCCTGATGCGGATTTACGACGATTTTTTTACTAGCTTGCAGCAACCCATCGCACAAGTTCTCCTTAGCCGCCGCGACTTTGTACAGCGTAGTTGCTACGTCAATGCCTACGCAACGTTTCGGGAATTGCTACAACTGGGCGTCATCCCGGTGGTGAACGAAAACGACACTGTAGCCGTCGAGGAACTAAAGTTTGGTGATAACGATACCCTCAGCGCCTTAGTTGCTAGTTTAATTGAAGCCGACTGGTTGTTTTTATTAACCGATGTAGATAGGCTTTACTCTGCCGACCCCCGTGCTGTACCGGATGCTCAGCCGATTGCACTCGTAAACCGGATTGAGGATTTAGAAGAACTCCAAGTCCAAACCGGGGACTCAGGTTCTCAGTGGGGGACGGGGGGCATGGTGACCAAAATTGCGGCTGCCCGAATTGCTACTAGTGCGGGAGTGAGGACGGTAATTACAGAAGGAAGACGCCCTGAAACGATTGAAAAAATCTTACAGGGAGAACCGCTCGGTACTCAGTTTGAACCCCAACCCCGAACTGAAAATGCCCGCAAGCGCTGGATTGCCTACAGTTTAGTTCCTGCTGGGAAGCTCTTTCTTGATGATGGAGCGGTAGCAGCAATTGTTCAAGGAGGTAAGTCCCTGTTAGCGGCTGGGATTACTGGCCTTGAGGGAAATTTCCATGCTTCGGAGTCTGTCTTATTATGCGATCGCAACGGTGCGGAAGTTGCTAGAGGGCTTGTGAACTACAGCAGCAACGAACTGCAGAAGATTCGGGGGCATCAATCTGACGAAATTCCCGCTATCTTGGGCTACCCTAGCGCGGAAACGGTTGTTCATCGAGATAATCTTGTTGTGACAAAATGATGTATTTTTTACAAACCGCAGAGGCGCAGAGGTCACAGAGAGCAGAAGAGGAGATAAATAGATAAAGGAGGTTACAGCAGCGGATTTGGTATCACGGATAGGAAGCCTACCTGCACTGAAGGATACATCTATATCCCTGGAGCAAAAAGCCTTGTGTTACTGAGTGTAGAACAGAACCGAAGGGCAGCCGGAAGGGAATATGGTGTATAATTAGGAGTTAGAGGATTAAAGAAAAGTTGCGGTAATACGCGCCTCTAAACAATTAGAACCTAGACAACTGAAGATTTGAGGGTTTTATAGGGAAGTGTGCCAGAACCTTGCACTGCCTCCTGTATGTAAAATCTTCAGGGAACTTAGTGTCGTGTAGAATTTTCACTACACCAAACCCGGTGGGGCGTTACGGGTCTGACTGTCGAGGGTTAAGTCTTTGAACTCCCGTTGAAGCAGTAACTTCCTTCCGCGAGGGGGAAGCCCCGTTTTAGCCCGTAAGGGCTGAACGGTAGAGCGTCACAATTTATTTCTATTAACTAAACTCCTTACCCTCATCCAATCTTCTTCAAAAATCAAGAGTCTTGCATTTGGCGAAGTACCTGTCGAATCACATTGGCTGGCACTTGGTCGGTTACTGTTACTGCGCCAATTTGGGTAGGCAGAACAAATCGTACCTTACCGTCTTTGACTTTCTTATCCGTTTGCAGGGTATCGAGAATCGCTTCAATATCTAACCCACTAGGGAGTTGAGTGGGCAGTCCTGCTTTTTGAATCAGGGCATCTTGACGTTGGGCATCAGCAGGCTTCCACATCCGGAGTTGAACGGCAATTTGTCCGGCTGCGACCATCCCAATGGCAACCGCTTCTCCATGCTTAAGTAACTTATAGTTCGTCAAGCTTTCTACGGCGTGACCGATGGTGTGACCGTAATTAAGAATTGCCCTTAACCCTGCCTCTTTCTCATCCTTGCTGACGACATCGGCTTTGGCTTGGCAAGAATGAGTCAGGATAATGTCTAACAACTCCTCATCCATATAGCGCCGTTGGTCGAGGCGGGAAGCGTTCTCTAGTTTCTCAAATAGCTCGGTATTCCAGATAATCCCGTACTTAATTACCTCTGCCATTCCTGCCCGAAATTCTCGTGGCGGCAATGTCTTTAAGACTGAGGGGTCAATCAGAACAAAGCAGGGTTGATGAAATGCGCCAATCAAGTTTTTGCCTTTGGGATGATTGACGCCAGTTTTGCCGCCTACGGAGGAATCAACCATTGCCAACAGCGATGTCGGCACTTGTACTACGTTAATCCCTCGAAGCCAGGTTGCTGCTGCAAACCCAGCCATATCGCCAATCACTCCACCCCCCAAAGCAACGATTGTGGAGGAGCGCTCTAAATGGTGTTGCAAGGCTGCATCGTAGAGCTTTTCGATGGATTTGAGCGTTTTGTAGCGTTCTCCGGCTGGGAGGGTGCAACTGGCCACGTCATACCCAACTAACTTAAGGGCAGCGATCGCTCTTTCTCCGTATTTTTTGACAATAGCAGGATTCGACACCACCAAAACTCTCTTGCCCAGTTTCAGGCGACTCATCCACACGCCCAAATCGTCCAGACTATTAGCCGCGATCGCAATATCATAAGATTGCTGCGGTACATCAACACGAATAACAGACTTCATTGCCAAGACCTTTTTCCCTATGGCTCGTGGGCTGATTCTACCGCACCAGATGTTTCAATAGATTATTAGAGTGATGTGGAGAAACGTAAATGTCTGGAGTCGTTGCTTACTTTTTACTTCTCGGTGGTGCTACAGGAGTCGCCTTGGCTCTGTTCTTTGGCCTGAAAGCCGTTAAGTTGATTTAAGGCTGAGAGGTGGGGGTTGGCAGGTTAGTCAGTTAGCAGGTTGGTAGGTTAGAAAACTGGCTTGAATCGTCTAGCGTTCCAATTTGATAACATTCCAACCTTTCAACCTTCACTCTGTCAACCTTCAATTCCAACCTTCATCGGTTATGAGACTCTCCCTTTTTCTAAAAGGGAGGTTCTTTAACTGACATCCTCTTCCAGGCTCTCGGCAAAACCTACGCAAGATATACTCCGGCAACTGTCGAGCGGCAAGTCCAATCACCACTGCACGCATGCTGGCATACAGTTTGCTGAATCTAGGTTCTACGATAGAGATCTAAGAGCCAATCGCAATCCTTATGAGTGCTACCTCCCATTTTTCCTCCGTTGACTCGCCAACGAGCAACGACGCTCAAAATCCCTCAAACCTTACTCAGCTGGATAAATCCCCTCAATCCAAAGCCACCTCAATTCCTCCGCTCGTGGGGGCATCTTTAGCGGAGTTGACGGAGTGGGTGCAACAGCAGGGACAACCCACTTATCGGGGGCGTCAGTTGCATCAGTGGATCTATGATAAAGGGGCGCGATCGCTCTCTGAAATTTCCGTCTTTCCCAAGCAATGGCGTGAATCTGTCGCTGATGTACCCATCGGACGCTCAGTTTTACACTACCGTTCAGAATCCCCCGATGGCACGGTAAAATATCTCCTGCGGCTGGCAGATGGTCATATTATAGAAACCGTCGGCATTCCCACTTTCACGAGAGGGGGAGATGACCTAACCCAAAATCCAAAATCCAAAATCCAAAATCATTCGACTGAGCACTCGCCGAACGGTTCCGCTGAGGCTTCGGCGCGAGCGCTCAGCCGAGCAGTCACCGAACGCGTCCGAAGTCCAAAATCCAAAGAGCGCCTCACAGTTTGCGTGTCCTCTCAAGTTGGTTGTCCGATGGCGTGTGACTTCTGCGCTACTGGCAAAGGGGGATTCATCCGCAATTTAGCCCGTCATGAAATTGTGGATCAAGTCTTGAGTGTTCAGGAAGACTTTGGACAGCGCGTTAGCAATGTGGTGTTCATGGGAATGGGAGAGCCATTGCTGAACCTAGACGCCGTTATCGGTGCTGTGAAGTCCCTCAATCAAGATGTGGGGATTGGCATGCGATCGCTTACAATCTCAACCGTTGGCATTTCCGGTCGTATCCGCAAACTGGCTGAATACCAACTCCAAATTACCCTCGCCATCAGTCTCCATGCTTCCAATCAGCCGTTGCGAGAAAAACTCATCCCTAGTGCGAAGCGGTATCCCCTCGATGCTCTATTAGAAGAGTGCCGGGAATATGTGCAGCTAACAGGACGCCGAGTAACCTTTGAATACATCCTCCTCGCTGGACTCAATGACCTTCCGGAAAATGCGATCGAATTGGCACACCACCTGCGGGGGTTCCAGAGTCATGTCAATTTGATTCCCTACAACCCCATCAGTGAAGTGGACTATCAGCGTCCTAGTCCCCGCCGGATTCAAGCCTTTGTCGAAGCTCTGGAGAAGCAACATATTGCGGTTAGCGTTCGCCGCTCTCGCGGACTGGAAAAAGACGCCGCTTGTGGACAACTCCGAGCCTCAAAGCTTGCTCCATAACTACACCGAGGATGATGATTTTCCCGCTTAATTGGTCAACATTTGGGGGGTGAATTTGCATCACCGTCCCCTGAATTGAAACATTTGGTGCACTTGAGAACTTTATGGTCTGTGTACTGATAAAGAACAATAAAAACTTGAACTAGAAGCACGAAAAATCAGCAATTCCGGGAAGCTGAGAAACAAAAAAAATTGGAAAAAGGAACACAAGCTGTCCTCCCAGTCCAAAATTTTATTGTCTTCAACTTGGCACAGAGCTACCAACGGCTCTATTAACCCCAGAGCAAGGCTCTGTGCTTTGATAATTCCCCCAACTGACCAGCGCTCTTTCATAACTCTGGGGAGAGGATCTGAGGAGGTAAAAGTCATCAAACCCAGAGCTAGTTTCTAGTTATACCTAGAGCCACTGTTGCTACAAGGAAGTTTGTACTTCAGTACTGTGTTAACCATTGGCTGATTCAGTGAGAAAACTGCTCCTTAGCTTGTAGTGCGGCATTAATTGCATCCTGCACTGGTACTTTTAACGCCATAATGTTACCTATCCCAGCCC
>JAIUYC010000046.1 GCA_020216575.1 Coleofasciculus sp. S288
TTCCCTATTTTCTCCCCATGCCAAATATGTCACGGTTGCAGATATCTTAGAAGATAATCCTGATGTAAAATACGATTGTTCTCCAGAATTTGTTAAGGCTTTAAAACGTATTCTCGGCAACGATCTAAGTCAATTGCATGGTAGACGACTGATTGATTATCGAGGGGGTCATTCTATTCATTCCTGGGAGCTAGGGTTGCGGGGTGAGTGTACTCCAGATGAAATAAGCCTGATGAACCTTTTTATTCTAAAGAGACGGAATAAAACATTTGGACGACACCAGGATGGTAAACTGCTTAGCCAAGAGCAGATAGCGACTTTCTTTAAGCATCCAGACCTGGATAAAATTCTCGAATCACTCGTTAGTAAAAAATATTTAAAACGAGTTAACGGTCTTTATAAACCCCTAGCTGGTAATTTTTCCTTTGAAGTCTATAAATTTTTAGATCCCTCTAAAATTGCTGTCACCCTTGTTGCTAGCGATGCCAATAGGATTGGCGTTTATCAAAATAACCGCGTTCGTCGGATTACTCCTCGCGAAGCGGCAAGGCTACAAGGGTTTCCAGACAGCTTTATCCTGCATCCTGATGATGATAAAGCCTATTATCAACTGGGGAACTCAGTTAGTATTAATGTTGTTAAAGCGGTGGCTCAAGACGTGATTTGGAATCTGTTAGAGGATAAGGCTGGCTTGGAAAGTCAGCTAGGAAATAGCCCTACTACCTCCTACCTTTCAACAGCAACTCGGCAGCGCTGGTAAACCTGTATGATAGTTTGGATAACCCGCTCCAAGTCTTTTTCCTGCAAGTTAAAGCCAAGTTTGAAGAAGATGGAGCGTTTGACCTGAGACACAGTAGGAATGGAAGCCCAATAGCAAGTGCGTGAAGAAATACAAACTCTACTCCTCCCCCGCAACAGCGCCAAACAGGTACGAGAGCATGGCAGCCAATATTACATTGATGCCAATGGGAAAAGGTTACTAAGCGTAACCACCATTCTCAATGCCACAAAATCCCAAGAGGATAGAGAAAGGCTGTTCAATTGGCGGCAGCGAGTCGGAGTAGCCGAAGCCAACCAAATTGCGGGAGCGGCCTCTCGTCGCGGAACAGGAACCCACAAGCAAATTCAGCGCTACCTCGAAGGCAAGGAGTCCCCTTGTCCGGATGCCATCCAACCCTACTGGCAGAGTATCGAGCCAGTCTTGCAAGAAGTTGATGATGTCAGGTTAGTGGAGGGCACGGTTTTCAACTATGATCTGGGCTATGGGGGAATCGTGGACTGCGTTGCCAGCTTTAGGGGCATCCCTTGTATCTGCGAGTGGAAAACGGCAGACAAACCGAAAGGTTCAGTAGAGCGCCTGTACGATTACCCGCTTCAACTCGCTGCCTATTGTAGCGCAGTGAATCACCATTACCAAGAATACGGAGTGAGGCTGGAACATTCTCTGCTGGCTGTGGCAGTTCCGGATATGGCTGCTGAGGTGTTTTGGTTTGAGCCAGAAGCGATGCAAATATACCAGCAGCAATGGGAGAAGCGAGTCGCGGCGTTTTGGAAACTCAAGCGGTGAAGTCCTGGTTCATGGTTCATGGTTCATGGTTCATGGTTCATGGTAATAGACTGTGATGGGTTGCTCCAATCCAAAATCCACAATCCAAAATACCATCACTGTCCCACAGATGCGATCGCATTGATTACGATGGCGAATAAGGGAGGTTACGGTGTATCTCCCTTTCATATCCATCCTTACAACGTTTTGCTGGAGTAGCTTCCTATGCTACAGATAGGACAGGTATTATGCGATCGCTATCAACTCAAGCAGCAATTAGGACACAATGCAGGTCGTCAGACGTGGTTAGCTGAGGATTTGGCACAAGACTCCACCGAGCCAGTCATTTTAAAACTCCTGGCATTTGGTGATCAAGTTCAGTGGGACAACCTGAGGCTTTTTGAACGGGAAGCCAATGTCTTAAAACAGCTTAACCATCCCCAAATTCCCAAATACCGCGATTATTTTTCCATTGATGACCGAATTCTTTGGTTTGGCTTAGTTCAAGAGTACATTCCCGGTTCATCCCTCAAGGAATTGCTAATTCAGGGGCGAAAGTTTTCTGAAAAAGACGTGCGAAAAATTGCCACGGATGTATTGCAAATTCTGACTTATTTGCACGAACTCAGTCCCACCGTCCTCCATCGTGATATTAAACCGAGTAACTTAATCCTAGGACAGGATAAGAATATTTATTTAGTGGATTTTGGTGCTGTACAAGACCGAGCGGCAGCAGAAGGAGCGACGTTTACAGTCATCGGCACTTATGGCTATGCACCAATGGAACAGTTTGGAGGTCGAGCAGTTCCCGCTTCCGACCTTTACGCTTTAGGCGCGACCTTAATTCACCTAGCTACAGGAATTTCACCAGCTGAACTACCGCAGCGGAATATGCGAATTCAGTTTAGCGATAGAGTTAGCCTCAGTCCTCACTTTATTCGTTGGATTGAAGCCCTCATAGAACCCGATGTTGAGCAACGATTAAGTACAGCCCGACAAGCGCTAAACGCTCTTAACAGTCGCCTTGCACCTAACTCCTTCCTCCCGGTTCAGCAGCCCCACGGTAGCCGCATTCAGTTGAAGAAATCTACCCGTCAGTTAGAGATAAACATTCCAGGGCGAGGTATACAAGCCTCAGACACTTTTTTGCTCCTTTGGCTAGGTATGTGGTACGGCTTTACAATCCCTTTTGGACTCCTAGCTTCCCCATTTATCTTGCTATTTTGGGTAGCTGGCTTAATGCCGTTGGGTATGCTGATGTTGCCTGCTTTTGGCACAACTTACATTCGCTTCGACCGAAATACTTTTGTCATGGAGTGGACATTACTAGGGTGGCGTTATCGGCGACACCAAGGAAAAACTTCAGCAATCCACAAGGTTAGGACAAATCGGGAATCTACAAGCATTAATAATAAGCCATTAATTACAGTGGCTATTCAAGCTGGTGCTCAAGACTATAAATTTGGCGCAATGGCTCCACCTCTGGCTGAAGTCGAACGCGACTGGCTGGTGCAAGAAATTAAAGACTGGTTGGAATTGAAATGAATACAGGCTTATCAATTCATGAGATTCTATCATTCTATCGACATGGCAAAAAAGAAATGTTTCAGTCTCCAATCGCTTAACTGAACTACCAATCGATAGTATTACTAAACCAAATCAGCAATGATAAAAGCCCTTATTTTTCTATTATTTATTCTCATTATTATTGCTTTGATATTGGGGATAGATACTTTCAAGAGACTGCGGTACATCCATCTGAGAAACAAGCAATTCCCCTCTGATTGGACTGTTATTATTGAGCGGAATGTACCTCTCTATAAACATCTGTCAGAATCGTGGCGCAGGCGACTCTACGGTCATATCAATGTTTTGCTTACCCAGAAAACCTTCAAAGGATGTGGAGGGTTACAGATAACGAATGAAATCAAGCTTACTATTGCTGCTCAAGCTGCTCTACTTTTACTCTCTGAAAAAGGCAACTATTTCTCGAAGCTTCGTCTCATTCTCGTTTACCCAAGTGCCTTTATAGCGAGTCAGACTACACCCTTCGGAGAATACTACCTGGAAGAGACACAAGTTAAAACAGGTGAATCATGGCAAATTGGTATAGTTGTACTCTCCTGGCAAGATATCCAATACGATGCGAAACATTGGCAGGATGGACGCAACGTGGTACTCCATGAGTTTGCACATCAGTTAGACCAAGAGGGGGGAAGCGCGTCGGGTGTGCCTATTCTTGAGAAAAGGTCAGATTATGTTACTTGGGGGCGGATATTTAGAAAAGAATATGAGCAGTTATGTTATGAAGTAGAACGAGGGATGGAAACAGTTATGGATGAATACGGTGCAACGGCTCCAGCTGAATTTTTTGCTGTTGCTACCGAGACTTTTTTTGAAAAACCTTTCCACATGAAAAGAAAGCATCCAGAGCTTTACAATGAACTAAAACGCTACTATAAGTTAGACTCAGTTGATTGGATAGAAGGAGCAATGTAGCAAAAGTATACATTCTTACTTCCTTTTATTTATTTTCTTCCTGCTCCCATAACAAGGTTTTCAAAACCTTTACTCCTAAATCTGGTGAATGATATCCAGGAATTATATCGATACTGAGTACATCACTTTTAATTTGATATAAACTGACAAGAGATAATGTAAATAGAAACCAAAATATTATATCTTTTTCTTGCATTTTGCTTTTCATAGAGCATTCTGTTCATAGAATGCGCTAAGCGTTGCTTTATGGCTGCTTGTAGGGATACAAATAACCATAATCATTAAACCACATTGACTTACAGAGAATGCGATAAGAGGTAGCCAAAACCAGGCGGGTAAGCGACACGAACTACTAAGTAGGGCGGACGAGATGCCCACCCCATAATAGCTGGATATTTTTTTATTTGGAAGTCCCTAAGTGAAAAGCATCCCTAGGAACGATCGCTTTCTCAACCTTCGCTCCGTCACTTAAAATTTCTCTTGCTGCACAGTTCTTCAAGCTGAAGGACAGAAGTATGACACAGTTTAAGCCACCCTTCATAGTACGCTATTGTGCCTTAATTGTCAGGCTCGATGTATTGAAGTTGATATCTAGGAGAAGCGTACTGTAACGTCTTCAGGAGAAACCGTCATGTCGTAATATTTGGATAACCAGAACCAGTAGTGACGTGCGATCGCACTTTGCTGTTGAGACACTGCCTCATGACCGTACTCCTTAATCATCGTCTCTAGCAAAGCGGCTAAAGATACCTCTTCACCACGATCCACCAGCTTCCACAGCAAGTGAAACACGGTAACGGGCATAATCTTGACCCTTGCAAGGCGATGATACTCCTCCATTGAACGGGGCTTAAACTTCCACTGCCATCCACGAGACTGAGTTTCGATGTTGAGAACAACTCCTTCATAGCGATACAGTCCCATTTGGGGGTTATTCTCGTTTTCTTGCTCAATCACGAGTTTCTGACCCATCTGTAACAGCGTCTGTTCTCTCAACGGGGATGGCGCAACGCGCACTAACTCGTCAACGATGGGGATACTATACGCCTTAGCCACTTGTTTGACCAATCGCCAAGGCTGGAGGGCATTTCGCCCCTTAATCATCGTATGCAGCGACAGACGCAAGAGTGTGTCGTACTGCACCGTATGTTGATTGTTTGCCCCCCAGAGTTCAAACACCAGCGTTGCATTCTGTTGCCGACACACTGCTGTAATGCGTTGGTGTAGTTTATCATCCAGCGCCTGTTCGACGAGAGTTCGCAGTGCTCGCCACTTGGTATCTTGAATGATCACCATGCCTCGAGTGCGGGGAAACACGGCAACTTCTCCATCTGGCAGAGAGAGTGGTGAAAACAGAATGGCTGTCCCGTCCATCTTCAGGGTAAAAGAAGCAGCAATCGGTTTGGCTGGCAGACTGAAGGGATGACTCAAGGTTGTGGTATATGGAATTTCGGGCATTCCCGGCAATACCTGGTTTGTCGGGATGTCGTTAATCGAGATGACTTCGACCTCTCCGGGGAAGACACTACACCTCAAATGAATGCGACCTTTGAGGATATAAATTTTGCCCTTATGTTCGAGGGAGGCTTTGAAGCTGCGCCAGTTACTTTTACTCATCTTGCCTCCTCCTCCCGTGTTGTCTTTATACTACACTATACTACAAATAGCTATCCTGGCGTCAAGGCAATTGCACGTTGTGATGCGGGATTGGCGGGAGGAGGGGAGCGATCGCCTATTGTATTACCCCAGTGTGCCGTTTTGTCTCTGTTACAAGATGTAGGAGAGAATTAGGGCGATCGCATCCAAGTCTCTCCTACATTGTTTTCTTAGGCTTGTGGTTTGACGGCACGCACAAACGCGCTGATGAAGCGGCTGGCGATCGCATCTGTCAGCAACTGTCCTTCTTGAGTCGCAGTGTTTTTACCACAAACATCTGCCAGCGAGTACCGATGCACTTCTTCAATCTCGATATCTGTGAATCCAGCCGCCGCCAGCTTGTCTCGGTATTCCTGGGCTTCCAGTGCACCTGCAATGCAACCTGCCCAAAGTTCAATGTCGCGCCGTACCTGATTGGGAATCGGGGGTTCACCAGGTTCAGCATCCCGGATAACCACATCGCTGATTGCCAATCGACCACCGGGACGCAAGACGCGGAAGGATTCCCGTAGCACGGCATCTTTGTCAGGACTGAGGTTAACCACGCAATTGGAGATGATGACATCGACAGACGCATCGGACAGAGGGATATCTTCAATATGTCCCTTGAGGAACTCAACGTTCTCAACACCTGCCTGACGCTGGTTTTCGTGGGCAAGGGCTAACATTTCATCCGTCATGTCCAATCCATAGGCTTTGCCAGTTGCACCAACTCGCTTCGCCGACAGTAGTACGTCAATTCCGCCACCACTCCCCAAATCCAGTACAGTTTCGCCAGGGCGCAACTCAGCTAGTGCGGTTGGATTGCCACAACCGAGCGAAGCAAGGGCTGCCGTGTCCGGTAAGTCGGCGAGGTCGGTTTTGTCATAAAGGGCTGCACCGAATGCCTCAGTGACAGTCACTGATTTGTCTGTCCCGCAACAGCTTGCCTTGCCGTTGACTGCACTGTTCGTAACCTGTTTGGCAGCACCTGCATACCGTTCACGTACTTGTTCGCGGATGTTTTCATCGAGTTGTTGTGTTTCCATGATTAATACCTTTCTATCGAATATTGACGATGTTCGATATCTGAACCACTATTATTCCCTTTCCCGTCTTCCTGCTTTATTGAAGATTAAGCGTTCATAATCAAGTGGGCGGCTTTGGGAAGGGCATTCATGCAGTTGGGGTTGATGCTGTAGTAAATGAAAGCACCGTGTCGCTCTGTTTTGACAAAGCAGGATTCCCGCAGAATTTTCAAGTGGTGAGAAATCGTCGGTTGACCGAGATCGAATTGTTCGACAATGTCGCAGACACAAAGCGGCCTGTCATTATGGGCAAGCAGATTGAGAATCCGCAGTCGGGTTGGATCGGCTAGGACTTTGAACCAGTCTGCGTATTGTTGAGCCGTTGCCTCGTGGAGTACAGGTGGAGCGATCGCTCCACAGCAGCCTGGGTTGGCTACTGCATCCGGCTTGGTCTTTTGTTGCTCAACGTCTGTTCTTTGCATGCCTGCTTTCGTTGCCTACCTAATAGGTAATCTAACAGGCATATTGAAGCTTGTCAATATCGAAGTTTGTCAATATAGCTTGGAACTCTTAGGTCAGATTAGAGTCCATGAGCTGACGCTCACAACAAAAGATGAAAATCTCTCTGTCTCCGTGTCCCCGTGTCCCCGCATCTATTTTCTAGATAGGAGGACTGATTAGCGATCGCTGTTTGTTGATGCGGCGGAGTGTCAACTCAATACCTACTCTTCCAAAACTTCAACTAAGTCCTCAATCGGCACTTCAAAAGCACGGGCTAACTTCTGGATTGCAGTAAAGTCAGTCATTGCCATCCCCTCATCGCGTCGAACATAGCTGACGATCGTTCTGTAGTTTACCCCAGAGCGATCGGCAACTTCTTTGAGTGTCCAACCCCTTTGATCGGCAAATTCTTTAATCCGTAGCCTGACTAAACCCATTTGGATATTGACAAGGATGCAATTGCATCCTTTAATAAAGAGGCATTGAAAAGCGATCGCTCTCTCGTTGTCCAGACTGCAAGAGCGATCGCCCATTACAACCCATAAAATGGGAGGTTTTCCTTATGATACCAACGTCACAATCGAAAGCAACGACTCACAGCGAGACTTACAAAAACCAGTTAAACCCGTGGTGCATCGTGCGTTTACTGCCTAATATGCAGCGGCGTATCGTTGCTCGGTGTCGTCGCCGCAATGATGCTGAGTCTCATCTGCAAGTCTTGCGACGGTTAATCCCAAACGTTCCCTATGAAATTGTTTTTGACGTAGCGCCTGATCAACTAGAACAGACAACGCATACTTTAAAACAGGGTTAAAAACCATAATTGATAGTATTGTGGATTACAGATTCCTAGGGTCGATAAGTTTTACCGTCAGGCATTATCGCTCCAGTGAGATTTGCTCCCCTTAGATCTGCTCCGCTCAAGTTTGCCCCTTGGAGGTTACTTCCTGTTAAGTTAGCTTTATTGAGATTGGCTCTTGTCAAATTAGTTTGACTGAGGTTGTCTTCAATCAGATTGACTTGGGATAAATCTACCGATAAGAGGTCTAGCAAATCTTGTTTACTGAGCTTTGGTTGACTTTTCCCCAGTATCCAGCTTCCCCCAGTTAGATTGGCTTGAATTAGTGCAAGTAGATCTGGTTTACTTAGATTGACTTTGCTCCAGTCTACTCCACTGAAATCAGCTCCACTCAGGTTGGCTTTACTCAGTTTGACTTCGCTCAAGTTCGCTCCACTGAGTTCTACTCTTGTAAGGTTGGCGTTACTGAGGTCTGCTCCAGTTAAATTTGTTCCGTGTAGGTTTCCACCGGAAAAGTCTTTCCCGCTTAGATTTTTTTCTGTAGCAGTTTCTCCCTCTCGTTTTATTCCTGCTACTCTATCTCCTTTTTGTCCGCAGTCTTTATTTACAAGACCGACGCAAGTATCAGCTCTAGCTTGCGCTGGTCGAAACAGTAGTGACCCAGTTACCAGAATTATTATTATCAACATCAGCAGGAATTTTTTATTTATTTGTACTGGATATAGCCTGACAGCCATCATAATTGAGCCTCTATACGTCTATTTTGCCTTTCTCAGGTTTCTTACGAAATGTAGTTTCAGCATATAAAGACCAATTTTTAATAGCATCAGTGAATTCTCCCAAATCCGAGAGAGCTAAATCAGGACATCCGTGAATTTACTGAAACCCTGAAAAGCAAAAACCTCCGGTAAGCTTACCAGAGGGTTGTGAAAATTAAGTGGCAGAGGGATATAGGTATTAAATTTAAAAAACACCTGCACCAAGTCTTGCAATTGTCAAGATTACTTTGAAGATTGTGCCTGACTCTTTTGATGAGTGTCCCACACTCGGTATACACCATATCCAACCGCTGCTGTTGCAGCTACTGGAACAACTATTGGCACTGCTGCTACGACTGCTGGAGTTGCTGCTGTCACAAGTGGGGCTGCTACCGTAGTAGCGATATGACCTGCTGTAGTTATTCCCACACTTAAACCAGTTGCAGCTGCACCGCTACTACCTCCGGTTGCAGCAAGCGTTACTGCGCTACCACTAATCACTCCTGCACTAAAGGCTGCCATATTGCCACAGTTAGTCTCACATTTGAAAATGACGACATCTCCTGCTGCTTTAGCTGGAGCGGGGAAACTCAGCAGCGTACTAGTGACTAACAGTACTGTAACTATGCAGGTCGCAATTAGTTTTTTAGTGTTTTGAAACATACGTTGCATTTGGCTTTCTCTCACAAACGGGTATCTACAGTTCACATTTTCAATATGACTGTCCGATGTTTGCGATCTCGTTTGCACTCTCGTTTATTCTGTATGAGATAACAGTTGACATATTTGCAGGTAGGTCAGCGTTGCGAGTCCAGATGTAACTTGTGATCGATTTCATTACAAATGCGGTATTCATTAGTCCGCGCAGGCAGACTTAGTTTATATAGCCCCAGAATTCTATTCTGAGGGCTTAGTGCAAGTGCGATCGCAAATTTTGAGACTGAAAACCAAGGAATGGGATAAGCCAGTTTATTCAAAGGCTGACAACTGTAGATTGACCTTGTGTAATTGTAGGCAGGATAGGCAAAATCTGAGGGGCAAGTGGCTTGAGATCGGCTAATTGGTTGGACGGTGCCTGTAAGATGAGTACTGCAATATTGAATTGTGGCAGGTTTTGCTGAAATGACAGATTGCGATCAACGGTGATAAAGACATCAAACTCAGCTTCTGCAAGCGCGAGGAGTTCTCCGTTTTTTGTCCCTGCCCATCCCATTTGGGGAACCGTCCTCACATCATAGCCGCTAAGCTCCCTTCCCAATCTACGATCAATACACTCATCTAACAGTAGCTTCATGCTATGCCACCATGTTGATGAGGCGTTTTTCGGCTTCTTCTAGCAACCCTATAACCTGCTCTTGGGTAACAGTCGGAAACCCTTCTAAAAAATCATAAATCGACTCTCCAGCTTTCAGGTAATCCAAAAACGTCTGTATGGGAACTCTAGTACCTGCAAAAACTGGAGTACCACCCATTACATCAGGAGATGAGTTCAGAATTTCGCTGAGCGCAAGCATAGTCAGTCAGTCTATCTCAGATTGAACACTCAAGGTTACCCAAGATCCTAGATCATTCATCTGCCTTCTTCACTGGATCGTGAATGACAAGCTTTATATTGATACAGCCTGACGGCTTCCTGAACAAAGTGTTCTTGCAGACAAAAAAATCATTCAGGAGTCTTTGAGGCTCACCGACGCAGTTTTAATACTCATTCACGAGTCAAAAAGACTCACTGACGAGGTTTTGATACTCATTCACGAGTCAAAAAGACTCACTGACGAGGTTCTGATACTCATTCACGAGTCAAAAAGA
Organism: Coleofasciculus sp. S288; assembly: GCA_020216575.1. Classification (GTDB taxonomy): domain Bacteria; phylum Cyanobacteriota; class Cyanobacteriia; order Cyanobacteriales; family Coleofasciculaceae; genus JAIUYC01. Next base: position 10,576 of record JAIUYC010000046.1, read on the forward strand.
CTCAGCAACGGGCATGATGCTACTCATTCACGAGTCAAAAAGACTCACTAACGAGACTCTGATACTCATTCACGAGTCAAAAAGACTCACTAACGAGACTCTGATACTCATTCACGAGTCAAAAAGACTCGCTAACG
>JAIUYC010000047.1 GCA_020216575.1 Coleofasciculus sp. S288
GTAAATCTTGCGTCTAAGGCAGTTTCACCCAGAAACTTGATGTAGCCTTGCAGGTTAACTGTATTGGCGGGCATGGTTATCATCACCCGTGGTTCGCTCTCCGGTGTATCTCGCACCAAACCGACATGGCAAACTGCGCAATTCAACCCGACTCGGTTAATGAAAACCCGACGCTTGGAGAATCCAATGGGCATCTCTTTGTCTGGTTCGTAGATAAAACCTAGGGATTGATAGCCTTGCCCAGGAAGTTTGTCCGAGAACACGCTTGGAAGCACTTTCCAAATTCGGTAGGGAACTCCATTCGCTGGTTCACTGCCAATCGAACCATATTTGAAGTGTTCTTCGATATTGGCATAATCAACTGGGGAGTTTGATATCGAAGGCCATAATAATACGATGACGACTAGGATAATTCCTACAACAACAAGCCATATTCGTTTAAAAAATCCTTTGGTTGGGAGTGGTGTCGTTTTTTCTTGTTCGCTCATGAGTTTTTTACTTTTTTGGTGATTGGTAATTGGTTCAGAACTACTCCCTTCCTGGTTGAGGAATGCCTATTTTTTTAACCACAGAGACACAGAGGGCGCAGAGGTAAACAAAAGATAGGTAATTGAAGAATGGAGTAATTACTAATGATGGAGAAGCTATTGTGCATTAAATTAAGTAATGGTTCAAACACTCTTGCGCTCACTTAGTATTCAGGGTTTGATATCACCTGAAATTGATAAGATAATGCGCATTTAATGTGCAAGCTGGTAAGTTTTTGGATTACCGTAGGACAGGCATGCGAGTTTTGTTGGGGATATGCATACCTCCCTCAAAGATTCGGTTCAAATACTGACATCACCTTCTGCATCATTGCCTCATAATCGCCATCGAATCGTGACAGTTCATAGCAACCGAGGGGATTTTCAATGACGTTGAGCAGGCATTTGTTGCAGTAAGTACATGGCACAGGTGGAAGGTCGTGTCCCTGTTGAAAGTGCTTGGCTAAGTCGGTGTTGGCTATCAGTGGACGAGCAATGGTTACGCCATCACAAAATCCGTCTTCAATTGCTTTACGAATGTAGGACGCCTGCTGAAAGCCACCTGTGCATAAAACGGGAATGTTGACGTGTTTCTTAATTTCGCGAGACTCCCTCAGATTCACTCCTTGGTAGGCATCTAGCAGCTTTTTGATGGTTTCATCTTCTACTTTTTCCCCACTAATCGGTTGAGGAGGTAGGCTCTTTTTGGTTCGATTCCACAACAACGAAAAAATGGGTCTTAAGAGCCAGTAACGAAACAACAAATAGTTGCGGAAGGTATAGATGCCACTGGAAATCATGGCATCATAGGTTTTGCGAATAATCTCGAAGGGAAAGTCGCCAATGGGATTGAGAGGATGAGGAAATAAGCTACCGACTGAAACATGAATGGCGTCAGCTCCCGCTTCTTCCGCCCATTTACAAATTTGAATCGACTCGTCAAGTGTATTGCCTTTCTTTTCCCAGAAGGTTACAGCATTGTTGTGTTCGATCGCACTAATTTTAAACTGCAAGTGAAAATCGTTTCCTACTTCCTTGCGGATTGCCCGGATAATATCGAGTAGAAAACGCGCCCGATTCTCCAAAGAACCCCCATACTCGTCTGTGCGATCGTTAATTCCTGAACTCAAAAATTGGGTAATCAGATAGCCATTGGCACTATGCAGTTCTACCCCATCAAGTCCCGCTTCACGGGCGCGTCTGGCACCATCGGCGAAATCTTGGATAGTATCCTTAATCTCGTGCAACGTCATTGCCTGACAAGGAAATCCGTGGAGGGGTTCAGTACTGCTCGTTGAACTGAGGGGTTTGCGTTCGAGGTTTTCTACGCCGCCCACATCCTGCTGCCGTCCAGAATGGCTTAGTTGTAATATAAATTTGCAGTCATAGTCGTGAACCTTTTCACCAACTTTTCGCCAAAATGGAATTCGTTCATCGCAGTCGATTGTGGCGTAGTTGGGAATGATTCGCCCTCGAATACTAACGGGTACGAAGGACGAGATAATTGCTCCAACTCCACCCCGAGCGAATTTTTCTTCCCAGTTAATTCGGGCTTGAGTGCCAGAACCATCATAGTTATCCCATCGCCCGGAAATACTAGAGCGTAAGATACGGTTTTTGACGGTTAAGGTACGAAATTTCAGAGGTTCAAAAATAATATCAGTTTCCATCGTTTTATTGACACCAACATTGGAAAACAAAATTTAAAGTCAGTACAGCTAGGCATCTGATAGTGGTAGATACCCGGAGTCAGTATTGTTGATACCTCGTCGAGTTCTGTAACTGACGAAGGCGAAGCGCTGTTCGGATAGTGCTGAAGTGGTGGAGACTTGTTGACACTTACCGGTCAGCGTGGTTAGTTTTGATGAGTATTTTTAGTCTTCAACAGTAAGACTTCAAATTCCTAACACATTGCCAATCCAGTTGTCCACACGTTGCTCTCAAGTGTGGGAGAGTTTGACGAGTCACCTACTTAGGTAGAAATGCTCAAGTAATGTGTGTGAAAGATTGTTACTTGATAGGAGAATAAGCCATTCAGGTTGAGTAGGCTAGAAACCACCCAACAAAAAGCGATCGCATCCTGATCTCGGATGTTCTCGACGGCAAAAAGCGGTGACTCAGAGGGATTGCGATCGCTAGAACTTAAACAATCTATAGATTAAATTCTGATTTTTTCCGGATTACAAAGTTTTAGGATTGGTTTTGTATTCTGTGGCAAAGAAGTGTTTTAGTCATTCTGTAATTCTCAAGGCACTGGCACAATGTTTAGATTTCTCACATCAGGTATAAAAAAAGCGTGGCATCAGTTACCTGTTCCTCTGGCACTGCTCAAGTTAAACGAGTTCCGCGACACGATGCGGCAAAAGAACCTCCACGACACTTCGCAATTGCCGACGAAAGGTGATGATGCTCCACCTGCACCGAGTCCGGACGGTCGCCATCTGAAGGTTCGGACAGCAGACGGCAGTTTCAATGACCTGAAACACCCGGAAATGGGCAAGGCGGGAACCCGCTTTGGGCGCAACGTGCCGGTGAAATATACCTACCCGGATGAGAAAAATTTACTCAATCCCAATCCGCGTGTCATCAGCCAGAGGTTGATGACGCGAGATGAGTTTAAGCCAGCTACCACGTTGAATCTACTGGCTGCCTCATGGATTCAATTTCAGAACCACGACTGGTTTTCCCACAGCACTCCTGAACTGAAGAAGCCCATTAATATTCCCCTAAAAGAGGACGACCCCTGGAGTCAAAAGCATGGACAAATGGAGGTTGGCACAACGCCAGCAGACCCGACCCGTCCTGAAGGAGATACCAAAAATCCCCCCACGTTTATCAACGAAGTAACTCACTGGTGGGATGCTTCACAAATCTATGGCAGCAACCAGGAAACCATCGATAAGCTACGCTCCCATGTAGACGGCAAGATGATTCTCGCAGAGGACGGCTTGTTGCCGTTTGCCCCCGACGCGGAAGACCCGAAACTCGGCGTTGATATTGTGGGTAACCCAGACAATTGGTGGGTTGGACTGAGCATGTTGCACCTCCTGTTCGTCAAAGAACACAACACGCTCTGCGATCATCTGAAGAAACAATACCCTAGCTGGAGCGACGACGAACTGTTCGACCACGCCCGACTGATTAACGCGGCGTTGCTAGCGAAAATTCATACCGTCGAATGGACTCCTGGCATCCTGGGACATCCCGCCTTACAACTTGCAATGAGCGCTAACTGGTGGGGTTTACTCGGTCAGCAGACAAAAAGACTGTTTGGGCGCATCGGTGGTGACAGCGAGGCACTCTCTGGTATTCTGGGTTCGCCGACTGACCACCATGCCGCTCCTTACTATCTCACCGAAGAATTCATCTCGGTGTATCGGATGCATCCTCTGATTCCAGATGAGTTTAAGTTTTATTCCATCAAAAACGGCGAATTGCTGCTCGAGAAAAATTTCCGTGAAGTCGCTGGCAAGTATAACCGCCCCATTTTAGAGCAGATTGAAATGCCAGATTTGTTCTACTCGTTCGGTATCACTCACCCTGGCGCGATTACGCTGCACAATTACCCACGTTTCCTACAGGAACTCATCCGGGATAACGGCGAGAAGTTCGACTTAGCGGCGGTGGATATTTTGCGCGATCGCGAACGCGGCGTTCCTCGTTACAATCAGTTTCGTGAACTCGTCGGTCGTGGACGGGTCAAAACCTTCGAGGAGATTACAGATAAACCGGAATGGGCGAAGGAACTGCGCGAGGTCTACAACAACAATGTTGACAGCGTGGATTTAATGGTGGGTATGTTTGCAGAGAACCCGCCTGAAGGGTTTGGATTCAGCGATACTGCCTTCCGGATCTTTATCCTAATGGCATCTCGACGGTTAAAGAGCGATCGCTTCTTCACTAAAGATTACAGAGCCGAAGTTTACACCCAATTCGGTCTCGATTGGATCGACGACAACAGCATGTTGACCGTCTTGCGCCGACACTATCCTACTCTCAGCCCTGCCTTAGTCGGCGTCCAAAACGGCTTTGCCCCGTGGCGTAAAGTGGGCGTGTCTGGCTACTAAATATCGAAGAAAAGGGAAAGGGAGAAAGGAGAAAGGTAGATAAATTAGACCTCTCGCCTTTCCCCTTGTCCCTTTTTTCTCTCCTCTGACCCCTGACCCCTGACCCCTGAAGGAAGGTCGTAGGTAGTAGGTTTTAGGTCGTAGGTTTCAGCTATCGGCAAGCTTTCCCTACCACCTCTTCTTCCCTTACCACCTACCACCTACCACCTAACACCTCTTCTTCCCCTGACCCCTGACTCCTCCAGTGAAAGACATCCGTAGATTTTGGCATCAAGCCCAGGATTTTGACCCCTTGCCTACAGACTACGAATCCTGGACAGCGAAAGAAAAGCAGGATTTCCTTTGGAATAACAGAATTTTAAAATCCCAATACGACGAACTGCCCCCTCTGCAAAAAATTGATATTCCAGGTTTATTTTTGACCCTCTTAAGCCTGAAGATGGATCGCTCATCGGATGAAGCTCCACCCAAGTGGAAAAAAGCAATCCACGCGCACGGCAGCGTCGCTAAAGTTAAGTTTGTGCCTACAGCGGACACCCCCTTTACGGGTCTGTTTAAGGGCGCTGACTACGGTCTTTTGCGACTATCTCTAACAGGTGACCCAGCGGATCGAGGGTTTGCCCCTGGTTTGGCACTCAAGCTTTTTGTTGATGGCAAACCTTCAGAAAATTTTTCTGCTTTGGTTTCATTATCAGGTCAGGGAGAAAACTATAACTTCTTTGCCAATGAACTTTCCAATATCGTTTCAGAAGAACAGAGTTTTGGCCCTAAATTTATCAACTTACTCTTCCGCCGAGTAACCAAATTTCCAAGACACCTCTACTTACAGGAATTTGGAAAAATTGACCAAAAAGGACATCAGCAGAATAAACCTCATTATCCCTATCGCATTTTTCTAGTCCCCAATCCAAATGTCCAGTTTGCTGAACGTCCGCCCCATGACTTTAGACGCGACCTTGCGACTATCCCCTCTGGAACATCATTATTCTCTGTTTATGCCGTCGATCCTGGGCAAGTTGGAGACGATGTCGCCAGCAAAGCTGCTGATACTATAGACCAACCTGGATACCGCCAAAAAGCCCAACTGATTGGACATATCGAAACAACGTCTGAGTTTGTTTCATCATTCTACGGCGATAGTCAGCTTTTCTTTCGACACCAGCGTTTTGCTAATAAATAAGAAATTGTTTTTTATTTAAAAAGACGTGCAAATCGCCATTTAGAGGAACCTTAAAACCATGAGTGCAACCACCAACTTAAACCACCAAAAAACTGTGCTAATTACAGGGGCATCCGGTGGCATTGGTTACGAATTGGCTAAGTTATTTGCTCGTGATGGTTACAATCTGGTGTTAGTTGCCAGAAGTCGGGATAAGCTCGATCGAGTTGCCGATGAATTAAAAGCAAAATTTGGTATTTCTGTCAAGGTTATTGCTAAGGATTTATCGAGTTCATCAGCTCCCGGTGAAATTTTTAACGAACTCCAACAAGAATCGATTAAGGTTTATATTTTGGTGAACAATGCAGGCTTTGCAACGTATGGATTGTTTGCTGAAACTGAACTTAAGGGTGAATTGCAAATGATGCAGGTTAATATGGTCTGCCTGACTCATTTAACAAAACTATTTCTCCCCGGCATGATTGAGGCAGGCGAAGGGAAAATCTTAAATGTCGCCTCTACCGCCGCGTTTCAGCCAGGGCCGCTGATGGCAGTGTACTATGCCAGCAAAGCTTATGTTCTCTCATTTTCGGAAGCGATCGCAAATGAATTACAAGGCACGGGTGTCACTGTAACAGTACTTTGTCCGGGAGCAACAGAAACGGGCTTTCAAAAAAGAGCTGATATGGAAGCCTCAAAGTTGTTTAAGGGTAGGGGAGTGATGGAGGCCGAAACCGTTGCTAAGATTGGCTATCGCGGCTTAATGAATAACGAAACCGTTGTGATTCCAGGCCTGAAAAATCAGCTTCTTGCCCAAGCTGTGAGATTTACACCCAGAAAGATGGTAACTAAAATCGCTAGAAAAGTTCAGGAAAGGGTAGATTAAAACCTGATTGACTAATATAGGAATTCTCAGTTGACTGGGATACACCTCACCTAGATTCACGATTCGTAGGGGCGGGTTTCACCGACATATCTGCTTCCCACGACTCAATCCAATAAACCCGCCCGTACTCCAATCCTTCGAGAATCGCTATATAGGTAGTCTATGTGAGTTGTGAACAATAACAAACCACAGAGGCACAGAGGACACAGAGAAGAGGGAAAGAGAAGAGAGTATTTCATGAATTCTTTAGACGGGCGATATAAGTTCTATCTTCAGTTCCAGAATTCTTCCTGCTTTTTTTTCATACTCTTGATATGACGAATTAGGACAGCAATAGGATTGATGCCTTGTAACATCAACAAAATCATCCAGCAAAGTGCCTTGAGTTGACTGAAGGCTGTAGGTCGGGTTAAACTTTCATGAAGGGCAATCCGAGCTTCATCGAGAAAACTGTCATATTCTTCTACAAGGGGAGACTTGTGAAATACTCGTGCATTAATTCCATGAATGCCACTCACTAAATCTTTTCCCATTCGGATTCGCTCTAGCTGAGCTACTTCAAGGTGAAATAAGTCGTGGTAATGAAGCCAGCGTCCTCGTATTTTTATCGGTTTACCTCCTACTTTGATAGGAATTAGACTAATACAACCCAAAGCTTTTTTAAGTCTTACAATCTTGGGGTTAGTCGTACAGGCTGCTAAACACCGTCTTATCCAGGAAACCCAATCTCTGTGATAGTGAGATAAAACTAATCGGTGTTTCGTGTCACGCCTAACATAGCTGGCAGCACGAGAGATTTTCCTCATGGTTGGGAACTGCTCTTGGTTGATGGGAGTGGATGAGCTAATTGCCTCCTCAAAGAATAGGAACAAATAATAAGGAATGATTGGGGTATGACACTTGTTTAATCCTATACCTAACCGGTCTTTTGAGTGTAATGCAAAACACTGCTTTAAGCGGCGCCTTAAGTCACAGCAATATTTATCCAAGCTGTCTGCTGATAGTTGCTCACGACGCTGATAAATAACAAAAGCACGTAACAATAATCGTTTCATGCGGAGCATGAAAACTGTATTATCAGGAGCGTCTGCCACCCACAACGCCTTTATCAGGGCAGATTTTTGTCGTTGAGAGAGTTGATTAAGTTCTTGTTGCTTCGCCATCACGTTTGCTCAAGTCTTTAGCGTCCTGAATTAACTCGTGACGACTGATGGTTTTTTTGAATTGAGCAAGAAATAATTCCGACCGACTAGAGCAGTTCAAGGGTTACATAAACTAGAGGTACTCGTACCCCTACAAAAATGGTATTGCTTCTAATCCTTACCACCTGTTTTCATGGGAGAAATCACCCCATCACAGAGATGGCGATCGCTCTGTGTGATGTTCGGGTTAGTCTTGAGATAATCGTGTATCCAGTGGCAGGCACGCAGGGTTAGCGAATCAAGATTCAAGTTCCACAAAATCGCGGTTTTGTCGGCACTAACAGACACTAAAGTTTGACCGTCAGGACTGAAGCTCACACTCAAGACATCATGGCTATGTCCGTTTAAGGTTTTGAGGAATATGCCATCAGGATGCCAGAGTTTCACAGTATTGTCCGTACTGCCAGAAGCTAGAGTCTGGCCATCAGGACTAAAAGCCACGCTTGTAACCTTACTGCTGTGTCCCTTTAAGGTTTTGAATGATGTGCTATCACGCCTCCAGACTTTAACCATTCCATCAACACTGGTTGCGGCGAGAGTTTGACCATCAGGACTAAAGCTGACACTGGAAATTGGACTGTTGTGTACCTTGAACGTGTTGAGTAACCTACCATCAGACCCCCAAAGTTTGACCGTTTCATCAGCACTCGCTGATGCTAAAGTTTTGCCGTCGGGACTAAAGCTAACACTCGAAACCGTACTGCTGTGTCCCTTGAGGGTTTTGTAAGGGTGGGTTTGAAACTTACCCGTGCTATCTCGTTGCCACAGTTTGAGCGTGTTGTCATTACCCGCAGAAGCTAAAGTCTGACCATCGGGACTGAAACTTACACTCGTGACTTCACTACTATGTCCCTTAAAGGTATCGAGCAAGATGCCGTTCTTGTGCCAAAGCTTAATCACTCCATCAACACTAGCTGAGGCGAGAGCTTGACCATCAGGGCTGAAGCTAACGCTGGAAATTGGACTGTTGTGACTCTTGAAGGTATTGAGTAGTGTACCGCTCTTGTGCCAAAGTTGTACGGTTCCATCGGTACTTCCCAGCGCTAATGTTTGACCATCAGGGCTGAAACTCGCGTCTCCAGTCCAACTGCTATGTCCTTCCAACGTTGTAAGCTTCTCGCTGTTGTAGTGCCAGAGTTTAACAGTCGTGTCCCCACTCGCTGAAGCTAACATCTGACCGTCTGGGCTAAAACTGATACTGAAGACTGAAGCGTTATGCCCTCTGAGAATTTTGTAGGGGCGAGTTTCAAACCCACCTGTGCTATTCTTGCGCCAGACGTTGACACTATCGTCTGAGCTAGACGAGGCTAGGGTTTGACCGTCCGGGCTAAAGCTCACACTCCACACGCGATCGCTATGTCCATTCAAGGTCTGCATTTGAGTGCCATCATTGCGCCAGAGCTTAATGGTTTGGTCTGCACTCGCTGAAGCTAACATTTGACTATCCGCACTAAAACTAACGCTGTAAATTGAAGCGTCATGTCCTCTGAGTATTTTGTAAGGCTGACTTTCAAACCCTCCCGTACTGTTCTTGCGCCAAAGTATAATAGTTTTGTCCGCGCTAGCACTCGCCAAGGTTTGACCGTCGGGGCTGAAACTGACGCTATTGACCCAAGAGCGATGTCCGTTTAAGGTCTGTAATTCTGTGCCGTCATCAAAAAAGGCAGAGGGCAGACTTCGGCGTGAGCGCTCAGTCGAACGAGGGCAGGAGGCAGAAGGAATGTCCTCTGCCCTCTGCTCAGACCAAACGGAGCAAGGGTTCGAGGCTCCCACTTCTTTAAGTGGCTTATATTCAGGTGAGGTCGAGTTCCCATCTGAATACTCCCTTCTGCCCTCTGCCTCCTGCCTTCTGCCTTCTTCAATGCGCCAGAGCTTAATGGTTTTGTCAGCGCTAGTCGAAGCTAAAGTCTGTCCATCGGGGCTAAAACTGACGCTTGTGACTGCACCCTGATGACCTTTCAACGTTTTGTAGGGAGAGGTTTCAAACCCGCCCGCGCTGTCCTTACGCCAGAGTTTGATGGTATTATCATCGCTAGCTGAAGCAAGAGTCTGACCGTCAGGACTAAAACTGACGCTACTGACGCGATCGCTATGTCCCTTTAAAGTTTTGAGTAATGTGCCATCTCGTTTCCAGAGTTTGATGGTATTATCATCACTCGCTGAGGCAAGAATCTGACCATCGGGGCTGAAACCAACGCTAATGACGCTTTTATCATGCCCTTCGAGGCGATTGCTCTCTGAGACTCCGTAAACTGCGTTTTGTAGTGCCACAGCAACCCGGATCTGAGTATCTGTTTTTGCCTTAACTGACCGCTTCAGTTGTCTCCCTGCTCTTAAACTCTCGAGCAGTGCCTCCAACTGTTTATGGGAAGCTAAGAATTCTTCTGAAGCCGTACTCAGAGCATTCAGTTGGGCAGTGGTTTCACCGACTTCAGCGCGTCGCCGTTGCCAGTCAGCTCTCCCAGCCAACAGGAAGACAACGGCTAAACTACTGCTAAGTCCGAGAGTAATGTATTGTCGGAGGCGATCGCGTTCCGTTTGCTCTCGTTTCTGAAGTGCTAAACTCGCTTGAATGAAGGCTTGCGCTCCTTGACTCAAGTTGGCTTGGCGTTCCTGCAACCAACGCTGAGCCTCTAATAACGGTACACCTCGTAACAATGCACCCTCATCGCGATCGCAAATTTCCCATTGACGCCTTGCCGTTCGCAACCGCTCTTGCCAAGTGCAGAACGTTCGGTCATCTTCTATCCACTGACGCAAGCGCTGCCATACTCGAATCAGCGCTTCATGGGCAATTTCAACCGTTTCCTCGCCAGTCGT
>JAIUYC010000048.1 GCA_020216575.1 Coleofasciculus sp. S288
AAAACTTTACCAAAATATCAGGAATCTGTTGCAAGAACTTTGTAGTATTATATAATACAAACAATGGAACGGACTCATCCACCAGAGCCTAATCTCGTTTTAATGAATAATTCTCGCCTGGTTAAAATCAGCAGATACCTCAGCAAACATCTTCGACATCAACCCGAACGAATTGGTATCAAACTTGCTCCTGGCGGTTGGGTTGGAGTGGATGAACTCTTAGCTGCCTGTCAAAGGCACTCCTTTCCTATCAGTCGTGACGAACTCCATGAAGTCGTTGCCAACAACGATAAAAAACGTTTTTCATTCGATTCCACAGGCGCTCTCATTCGTGCAAATCAAGGTCATAGTATAGAGATTGATTTACAACTGGAACCGATGATTCCTCCCGATGTGCTATACCACGGGACAGGACACGGTGCAGTTAAGGCAATTCTGAGCGAAGGTCTTTGCAAAATGTCACGGCATCACGTCCATCTCTCCACTGATGTTGCAACAGCTCAAAAGGTAGGGGCAAGACATGGTCGCCCAGTGGTCTTTGCGATAGATGCTCTAGCAATGCACGAAGCGGGTTACACCTTCTATTGTTCTGAAAACGGAGTTTGGCTGGTAGAGCAGGTACCGCCTGAATATCTAGACTCAGACCTTACATCACCTCCCTAACCCAGATTTCTCACCCCACGGGCATGGACGATAAGGGAGATGGGGGAGATGAGGTTTACTGAAAATACTCCCTTACCTTTTTGATTGTTTTTCATCGTCCTTAGTAAAGCGTATTCCAGGAATAGTGCATGAAACTTCGTCTGTTTATCTTAATATATATTTTTTTTGACACTAGATGCATGAATAGGTTAAACTTGCGGCACTTTTACAAATCAGGTTTAAAACTGTAAAGCTCTATTATGACGAATTTAAAATGAATGGAATAGACTTTTATTCTGCACCATATCTTTTTAAGAGTAACCCCTTTGTCTCTCATCCAAGTAAGAACCGCTATAAACTAGGCCAAGGTCTGGATTTAAACTTAAAAAGACAACCTATTATTGGTGTAATCTCACTCCTAGAGGAATACAGTATATAGCGGTTCTCAATCTAGTGAGACACAGAGTTGCTAGTTTTAGGGCATAGGGCATAGTAAATGCAATTAGGGTGTACCTCACGCCTCCCTTGAAACGCTATAAATTGCTTGACTCACTCATTTCAGCTATTAACGATTTATAAAAAATAATGACTATAAATCTCATAACTAGGCGAAAAGTCAAGTCCTGCGGAGTTATTGTAATGCGAACCCAACCGCAGTTGAGTTTCCTGATAATGCAGAAGCCAACAGGCTACGATTTGCCAAAAGGTCACATCGAACTGGGCGAAACTGAGTTAGATTGTGCTATTCGAGAACTTTATGAGGAAACTGGAATTGAAGCCGCACAGTTACATCTGGATAAAAATTTTCGCTTCACCATTACCTATCAAAAATACTTTGATAACGAAGTAATCGACAAGACGCTGGTGATTTTTCTGGGATGGTTGAAGCAGGATGTGAATATAATACTCAGCGAGCATGATAGCTATACTTGGGTGGAATGGAATCCACCTCATACCATTCAGCAAAAGGCGATTGATCCTTTACTTCAACAGTTGGAGCAGTATCTGGATGAAAATGGGTTGGAACGTTAAAGGGTGAGCAGGAGAAGGATTCTTCGTTTTAATAGTTTGAATTCCTTAAGAGTCCACCACAGCACTGAGGCACTGAAATTATGAATTCAGGATACTTTGGCAGCGATGATACTTCTCCACGCAGCAACTCCCAAGGTCGAGGCTTGTTGGGAGCGGGATGGCGACCTTTGTCCCGACAGTTTGACTTGGACTTTCTTTTGCATCTAGTTTCTCATGACCCGTGGGAATTAACCCAGAAAACACTCGATTTTGCCAGCGATATTGCTGATGCTCTCGGTCGCAATCATTATACGTGGTGGGCAAATTTTTTGAATGTTTTCTCTGAGAATACACGATACGAACTCGATGAGTTTTGGAATTATATTACCCCCGATCCTCTATACCCCGACCATCGTTACGGAGAGGTTTTGAGTGTTGAGGTACCCGTTACTCAAATGGTAAGCCGTGAGAGTATTCCTATTGATTATGTTCTCAACCGCTTGCAAGAGATTACTGTGTTTAAACTCCTGGATATACTGGGGAAGCCGGAGCTGATTACCCAGTACTATATGGATCGGCATTTTTATTTTCCTGTCAACCGATTTATTAGTTGGGAGCGCCTTGAAATCATCGGTACGGTTTTTGCTTATTGGTCAGAGCATCAAGTTTGGCTACAAATTGATAATCTTCACAGAGGACGGCGTTTATACACGGTTATTGCCAAGGATATTACGCCCCTAATCAACAAAGCGACTTACAATCTAGCCGTGATGCTGAGTGGGTATCAAAGCCGTGTTGGGCAAGTTCAAAGTCAGTATCAGATTCGCTCGTTTCCGGCGGACATTCAATGCTTTACGGATAAAGTTCAGCAAGCAATCCTCGACCAAAATCAGTTGGCTGTACTAGTTCACGGCGATCCGGGGACGGGTAAAACAGCTTGGACGCAAGCGGTGGCAAAGGAAATTTTGATGCCTCTAGGGTTTGTAATTTTTATCCTAGACCACGATGCGGTTGAACACTTTGTACCGCCAAGTTATTTGGAACGGATTTGTATCATTATCAATGAAGCGGATAACTTGGCTCAGAATCGAGCGAGTGCGATCGCACAACACAGCAACAAAACCGAACACATTCTGAGTTTACTGGATGGAACGCTGTATCAGAGCGTGATGGATGAAACGGGTATCCAGAATCAGCAGAAGCTTGTCGTGTTGATGACTTGCAATACGACTGAACGGTTAGATCCTGCCGTTTTACGCAAGGGGCGGATTGGTTTGATTTGTGAATTTACTCACCAATTTGTCTAATTGCACATATTCGCCACCGAAGAAAAATCCGAAATCTGTTTTAGTCATTGTGTAGAGACTGAGAAGATGTCTGAAAAGTTATTGTTGACACGCTTACTACTGGCGATCCCCCCTCCGCCCCCCTTTTTAAGGGGGGAACCTCCAGGAAGCTTCGCTATTAATATCACGGGGGGAACCGAACTACTGAAAGTCCCCCTTAAAAAGGGGGATTTAGGGGGATCGGACATTTTCGGATACTTCTCAGACATCCTCTGAAAAGCGATCGCAAAATCGCACCATTGGCTAATCCCTACAACTAACAACCAGGAGACTGAACGAGCGTGAAAATCAAAAAGCTCATTATGGAAGCACTCAGCCTTCCCACCACTGCCATTGCCTATCACGTCAGCCGAGAATTAGCCGCACTTTATCCCAATAAAGCCCTTGTTGAAGGTAGCGAGTGTTCTTTTAATGTGGAAACCTACGCCTACGCCGGAAAATGCACCATTGAACAGCAAGTTTCAATCCACAACCAAATTGCAACAAGCTGGGATGGAACGCATCACCATATCCACAAAGGGGCTGCAAATGCCTGTTTTGAAGTGGCATGGCAGGGACACTCGCTCGACGTACTCTTAATGAATTGGCGAGAAGGATGGCGTGATATTGAATGTTACTGGATTTTAGCTGATACCCAAGAGATTGCAGAATCCTTCTTTGCCGCTGTTTGTGAGTGGAACGCCGAAATTCGTGATGAAGTTTTAGTCTTTGAAGAAGGTCATTGGAGCAAAAGCCCCGATTTGTTCCGAGCCATTAAAAGTGCAACCTTTGAGAATCTCATTTTGCGCGGGACTCTCAAACAAGACATTCAAGACGACTTAGAAAACTTCTTTACATCGCGCCCTGCTTACGAAGCCTACGGCGTTCCCTGGAAGCGGGGCATTTTGTTCATTGGTTCTCCTGGTAATGGCAAGACGCACGCGCTGAAGGCACTGATCAATAAATTGCAGAAGCCGTGCCTGTACGTCAAAAGCTTTAAGTCTCGGTATGAAACGGATAATGACAATATCCGCAAAGCCTTCAAGCGAGCACGGCAGTCTGCGCCCTGTGTTCTAGTGCTAGAGGATTTGGATTCCCTCGTCAATGCGGAGAACCGCTCCTTCTTCTTAAATGAGCTTGACGGCTTTGCTGCCAATGTGGGAGTTGTGACCGTAGCTACAACCAATCACCCCGATCGCCTCGACCCAGCAATTCTTAATCGTCCTAGCCGTTTTGATCGCAAGTATCACTTCGAGCTGCCCGATATGATAGAGCGAGTTGCCTACATCAAAATGTGGAACGAGACGCTCAAAGATGGCATGCGACTCTCTGATTCTGCGATCGCTCACATTGCTGAACTGACAGACGGCTTCTCCTTTGCTTACCTGAAAGAACTGTTCCTCTCATCTATGGTTCGTTGGATGGGAGAAATGGAACCAGGAGCGCTGGAGAAAATGATGGCCGAACAAATTGCTGGATTGCGAGAGCAAATGGTTAGCGACCTCACAGATTCAGCAAAACCTGATTCTGAGGAATCAACCAAGTAAGACCCTATTTTCTGCCCTGTAGTGAGTGAAAAAAACTGCTCAAACTCAGGGCTATTTCATTCTGGCGTTAAGGCGGGTTTTGTATTGGGCTAAAGCGCATTTAACTTGCATATTCTACACACAGGATAAAAGCGCTCAAATCCTCTCCCCTGCTCCCCCGCCGCCTCAACAAGCAAATTAAATGCGTAACAGCTTAGGCATACTGATCTAAAAACTTAGATTGTCCCTAAACCTACCCGTACAAAAATAGCTATTTCAAAGCATTAGTATAAGCACAGATGAGCAAGTCTGCTAAAAAACAAACCAATATCATTTCCGAAGATTTAATTGGCAGGAAAGCCTATGAACTTTGGTTAGCTCGACAAGATGATGCTGAGGGGGATTGGAACAAAGCCAGAGAAATTCTTGAGAAAGAACTTGCTGCGTCTAAACACCCATTCAACCGCTTAACCAAATTTTTCTCCAAAGACCGCTTAGAAAGAAGCTCTCACGGTGCAACGATTGTTGCTTCATTTGTTGCTATTGTTTCGTTGATTTTTGGGGCAAACCAGTTTTCGCAAACGCAAGTGATGCAGCGTGAAGCACTGGAGCTAGAGCGTCAGTTTAAACTAGTAGAATTGAATAATGAATATAACAAGCTTCAACAAGAATCGGCTGAGGATACCCCAGCAAGCCTTCAAAAGATAAGTTCTGTAACAGCGAATTATAATGAGCAGTTTTGGAGGGATAACCTTTCTATCTCGATTGCCGAGTCAATCTACAATCTATCCGATGATGCAGAAGGAGAAGGTTGGCATACGACGGTGAGGTCTATGATCTTAGATCATCAAGATTTCATTATGAAAAATCCTCTTGAGTGTGAGACTTACACAGAAAAATTTATTGGATTCGTTAAAAAGGTTCTTCCTCAAGGTTCACCAGTTTGCAAAAATGAGTAGTAACTGGGTGATATATAGCGTTTCCTCGTCTCGTGAGGTACATCCTTGAGCTTTAAGTCCCCTTTTTTAAGCGGGATTTAGGGGGATCGTGTTGTACCTCACATTAGAGGGAACCGCTAACGCCCCTACAGAATTTCTGAATGAGGGGTAACACCCACGACGAATTCGCCAACAACATCCTCAAACTCAGGGCTATTTCATCAAGTTGCTGTAAGGTTATCGTTGCGACAATCCTTTAAGGCGATCAGTGAAACAATCGTATCTCGGAGAATTCTCATAGGCGGCACTGTTGTTGCTGGTGCAGTCTATTTCCAATAGCGATAGAGAACAAAGATGAGTACGACCAGGATATTTAACAGTTCTAAATTTTTTCAGCCGACGGACGGGGAACCTATTCGTTCAGTGATTACGGAATCCAAGGATGCTGTCGTTGTAGCCTGGTACATCAAGCCGGGCCAGGAAATCTCCCCGCACATTCATCCTAACGGGCAAGATACCTGGACTGTCTTGACCGGGAAGGGAGACTATTATCTGGATAAAGCAGGCACTACGAAGCCGATTGTTGCAGGGGATGTGGTAGTTGCTCATACCGGATGTGTACATGGGGTATTTAACAACGGTGATGAGCCATTGGTTTTTATTTCAGTCGTGTCGCCAGCCGATGCGGGATATCAACTTGTCTCGTTAGAAGATTCTTTGTCCCTGCATTCTTAACCATTCAATCCACTGAACTGCCTTACAGTGCATCTAGAAGCTGAAAGCCCTCGTCTTTTAAGCGAGGGATGAAAGCGACAGAGCGATTTTAATCGCCGTGAATTCTGGTATAATACTAACAACCAAGGAGGGGATAAATCTTGTTAGTTTTTGAGTACAAGTTAAAGGGTAAAACTGAGCAGTTCAATCGAATAGACGAAGCCATTAGAACAGGTCAGTTCATCCGGAATAACTGCCTCAAATTCTGGCAAGAAAACCGAGGAACAACCAAGAACGACCTACAGAAGTATTGTGCCGTGTTAGCTGGTAATCCAGAGTTTCCTTGGGCTAAAAAGCTCAACTCTCAAGCAAGGCAAGCTCATGCAGATAGAGCCTGGTCTGCCGTCTCTATGTTCTTCAACAACTGTAAGGAGAACAAGCCCGGAAAGAAGGGATATCCGAAGTTCAAGAAGAACAGCCATTCGGTTGAGTATAAAGCCACAGGCTGGAAGCTATCAGAGGATAGAAAACGACTAACTCTAACAGATGGATTCAACGCTGGAACGTTTAAGTTGAAAGGAAGTCGAGATTTGCACTTTTATCAACCAAAACAGATAAAGCGTGTCCGGATAGTGAAGAGGGCAGATGGCTATTATGCTCAGTTCCTGCTTGATGTTAAAAGAACTGAAACCATTAGCTACACGGGTTCTCAGGTTGGTATAGACGTAGGTCTAACCTCCTTTTATACTGATTCAAATGGTCATAAAGTAGACAATCCTCGCCATCTCCGTTCGTCAGAAGGACGGCTCAAGCGTTTATCTAAGCGCATGTCCAGACGCTACCGGAATCCCAACAAAGGGAAGAAGGGAGAGCAGATGTCTAAGACCAAAGAAAAGCAGTCAAAGCGCTTTCATAAAGCAAGGATTCAAGTCGCACGTAAGCACCTGGACATAAGTAGGCAACGGAAAGATTTTGTCGTCAAGCTGGCAAGAAACGTAATCCAATCAAACGATTTGGTAGCCTATGAAAATCTCCAGGTGCGGAACATGGTGAAAAACCATAAACTGGCTAAGTCAATTAGTGATGCAAGTTGGTCAATGTTCCGCGAGTGGGTTGAATACTTCGCTAAGTTGTTCGGGAGGGTAGTGGTAGCTGTACCTCCTCACTACACCTCTCAGAATTGTTCGCATTGTGGTCAGATAGTCAAGAAGTCTCTATCAGTTAGAACCTATTCCTGTCCGGCGTGTAGAACCGTTCTGGATAGAGATAAAAACGCCGCAATTAACATCTTGATGAAGGCACTTGAGATATTAGAAATATATACCGTTGGGCAAACGGAAATCTACGCTCAGGGACAGCTCGACCTCTGCTTGATTGGTGCAAGCCTGTCAGGTAAGTCGGCTGGAAAAACCTCTCATGGAAAGAACTGAGAATCTCCTCGTATAAGAGACAGGAGAGTGTCAACAAAAACACCATTTTGCTAAGATAAAACATTACGTGTCAGTACTTGCTTCAAAGCCATGACAGCTTCTCAAGTTGCTTCCCTCCCCCTGAGTGCGATCGCCAAAGCTACCCGTCAAGCTGCACGGCAGTTGGCAGTGCTGCCTACCGAGGCGAAGAACCAGGCGATAGAAGCGATCGCTCAAGCCTTAGAAGCCGCTGCCCCTGAAATCTTGGCGGCGAATGCGGCGGATTGCCAAGCGGCTGAAGCCGAGGGCATGCCTAAGCCGTTGTATAACCGCCTGGAGTTGGACGAGACAAAGCTGAAAGCGGCGATTGAGGGGGTGCGAGATGTTGGCAAGCTGAGCGATCCAATCGGGATTGTGCAACTTCACCGAGAACTTGATAAGGGCTTAATCCTGAAGCGGGTTGCCTGTCCTGTAGGGGTTTTGGGCGTCATTTTTGAAGCTCGTCCCGATGCTTTGATTCAAATTACTACCCTGGCAATCAAATCAGGGAACGGCGTCATCCTCAAAGGGGGTAAAGAAGCAATTCGCTCCTGTGAAACGCTGGTAAAGGCAATTCATCAGGCATTATCAGCGACAGCCGTCGATCCAGCCGCCGTTCAGTTACTCACCACCCGCGAGGAAACCATAGCGCTGTTGCAGCTTGACGAATACATCGATTTGATTATCCCTAGAGGGTCGAATTCCTTTGTCCGGTTTGTCCAGGAGAATACCCGCATTCCGGTTATCGGTCACGCTGAGGGTAGTTGTCAGGTCTATATTGATCGCGCTGCGGAACTCCAGAAGGCAGTAGATATTACGGTTGATGCAAAAACTCAATACCCAGCCGTCTGCAATGCGATCGAAACATTGCTCGTTCACTCAGCCATTGCACCGGCGTTTCTGCCGCTAGTGGCGTCGGCGTTGCAAAAGTACAATGTAGAACTGCGAGGGGATGAAGCAACCCTGAAAATTCTAGACACCTTACCGGGGGCTAACCGTTGGCTTGTCCCGGCAACAGAAGCGGATTGGTCTACCGAGTACAGCGATTTGATTCTCTCCATTAAAGTTGTAGACTCGTTGGACGAGGCGATGAACCATATTAATACCTATGGTTCTCAGCATACAGATGCGATCGTGACTGAAGACCAAGCAACTGCTGACACCTTCCTTGCTCAAGTCGATTCCGCCAATGTCTTCCACAATTGTTCCACCCGCTTCGCTGATGGCTTCCGCTATGGCTTCGGGGCAGAAGTGGGAATCAGTACCCAAAAAATGCCGCCACGCGGACCGGTGGGTTTGGAAGGATTGGTAACGTACAAGTACCAAGTTACGGGCAACGGTCATATTGTCTCCACTTATGCGGGTGAGAATGCCAAGCCTTTTACCCATCGAGATTTGTAACATTCTCGGAACCCTAGGAATGGAAGAACGCCGAAAATCGTGTTTCTTCCATTCCTGAAAAAGGTGTTAGCGAAGCGGAGCATTAACCCTTTGCCTTTGGAAGAATTTGTCAATAAGGTAGGAAAAAATTGTTAATTTTTACTTGTTCAATGTCATTGAAAAAAAATCTGTTATTATAGATACAGACATTAGTTGTTCATCTCTCTTCTAACCCTAAATATACGTTGGCCTTAACTGAGTGGAGAGATGGGAGTAAGAGTTTGCTCGAAGGAATGTACCTAAATCTCTACGATTTTTAAGGGCAATACCTATAGCTTTCTCTGAAGTTGTGGCTCTTGTTCATCAGTGAGTCGAAAGCAACTAAGATTGCACTGGTTAACCAGTCGATTCAAGTTTCGGTCGCATCTACCAACTCATCCTTCATGAGCTGCAAGCCCTTGGTGTGGGAGCCGGGGGCTTATTTATTTGGCAATTTTTTGAGGGCTTTGACTGAAAATAATTACAGCAGAAGTCAGGAGTCAGGGGTCAGGGAGTCAGGAAGTTAGGAGTAGAACAGGCTGTATGTCTAGCGAAGAAGACTCAGTTGTGTACCTTATCAAGTGGAAAACTCCTATAAGGATGGACAAGATGCCCACTCCACAAGAGTTAGGTGGATATTTTTTTTGTTTGGAAGTCCCTTAGTGCTATGTTAAAAATTCTGGCAGTGTTGGCTTGAGAGCCTTGCTATAGAAGCGTAGCATTCCAGTTTACTTCGGGTAAAAGAATGTTATGGCTGTCACCATAAAGGTTAGGACAGATTTAACGGCTGAAACGACCACGTACTAGTAATAAACATAAAAGCCCTCTGCCCTAGAGCCTTCTGCCTTTTGCTATACATGATGTGATAGGAGACAGAGACTGTGAGGACACCGAGCTTATTTGAAGAGGATCGCTTGACGCTCACCAAGAGCATTGAGCTATCTGCTGAGTCTCTATCGCACTATGGGGCGTTGTATAAGCACTGGGCAGTTGCCTTCAGTGGTGGAAAAGACTCTTCGGCAACTGTAACGCTGGTGGCTCACTTAATTGAAGAAGGGCGCATTCCCAAGCCGGAAAGTCTGACAGTTCTCTATGCTGATACTCGGCAGGAGTTACCTCCCCTCCATGCGGCGGCTATGGGCATCATGGAAGCACTCCGCAAGCGGGGGATTGACACCCGTGTAGTTCTGCCTGAACTGGATCATCGCTACTTTGTGTATATGTTAGGGCGAGGCGTACCCCCTCCTAGTAATACGTTCCGCTGGTGTACTCCCAAGCTGAAGGTGATGAGTATGGAGCGGGAACTGGAAAAGGTACGCCAGCAGCACGGTGAGAAGCTGCTAATGTTAACAGGGGTGCGAATTGGAGAAAGTGCGGCTCGTGACCAACGGATTGCGAGTAGCTGTACAAAAGATGGGGGTGAGTGTGGGCAAGGTTGGTTTCAGCAAAGCTCGTCTCATGCGGTCGCAGATACCCTAGCTCCAATCCTTCACTGGCGGATTTGTCATGTCTGGGACTGGCTAATGTTTGAGGCTCCAGCACTCTCGTTTCCGACAGAGGAGATTGCGGCGGTGTATGGGATGACGAATGAAGGTTCCGAGTCGGAGGAACCCTTAGCTCTGAGAACTG